>NZ_JAGGLG010000007.1 GCF_017874315.1 Symbiobacterium terraclitae
GCCGCCGGTTTTCGACTTGGCGCCGACGATTGAAGTGCAAGTCTAGCGGTTACGGAGGCTGTACGGATCGTCTGGAGGCGCATGCGGGTCGTCTGACCGTGGCCCGGTCCCATCGGCGGCCGCCGGTTCTCGACTTGGCGCCGACAGTTGAAGTGCAAGTCTAGCGGTTACGGAGGCTGCGCCGATCGTCCTAAGGCGGGTCGTGGGCATGCCGAGAATGCAAGCCGGGGTCTCAGGCGACGTCGGTCGGGCGAGGGGCGTTGCGTGAGTGCGATGCTTGGGCTTAGAGCAGTAGTCGGTAGCAACGGGATGACGGACTGGCATGTCGTGGCGACTCCCCCTATGGCTGAGTCCCGCTGGCCACCGCCAGTTTTCGAGTTGGCTCCGGTAGTGGAAGCGGAATCGGATCGGTTACGAGTCTTTGCCGCGCTCCTGGCGGGCCAGCAGCATCGACCATCCCGTGTACGGCGGTCCTCAGGACCTTCCGACGGGTGATGACCGCTACGCAGACACCTTGGTTGAGGGCTCACCGAGTTGGTCTGGGTTTCACCGAGAACCGAGGGCAGCGGCATACCCAGAGGGCAACTGTGCGCAGTCGTCCAGACTCGACGGAACCCAGGTCGCACCCGGCGACCGCTGCATTACGGCCGGGTGCGGAGAGCGGACACGCATACCAAGCAGTGATCACGCTTTGGGGTGGTACGTGACGGTAACCCGAACACACCGGCAACCAAACCGAACGCACGCTCGGCGCTCAGAAGGAACTTGCACCAGCCCTGGCGAATATTTCCTCTCGGTGAGAAGCATGCGGCTGAGGCTGATCACAGTCCCGGATCGACTCTGGACCGACCGATCGCTGCCGGAGGGCGCCAAGCTGATCTGGTGCTACGTCTCCGCCCTGTCGCACATGCGGAGCGAGTTTACGCTCAAGGAGCTGCGCCAGGGCGTTGGCATAAGTCTCCCTAGCCTCCACAAGTACCTGGACCTGTTGTCCCGGGCAGGATGGTTGATCTACGAGCGGGTGGGCCTTCGGGTCGTCCGCTGCCAGGTCGTCGGACCTGAGGACGGCCCGCGCCTCACTGTGCCTTCGGACATACTGTTCGACCCCAGTCTCCCCCGGGGAGCCTGCTGGACGTGGGGGCTCATCCTGCGGATGGGTGGCCGGTTCGAGTACCAGGAGCTGAGGAAGGCCACGGGATACAGCCAGGACACCCTGGGCAAGCACGTCAGGGCGTTGATCGCGCACCGGTGGCTGGTTGGCGGGCCTCACCGCAAGGCGCGGCGGGTGATCTACTCGTTCCGCGGGGCCAACCCCCACGCCGTCAGACGAGCGCGGGACCTGCGGGAGCTGGAACTCGGCCTGCAGACCGCCAGGATCACACCCGGGTACTCGCAGGGCCAGTATATCCTCGCGCGCATGCTCCGGGAGATGTACCCGGGAGTTGAGATCTCCGAGAATCAACAGATCACCGGCCTCGACAACCTCGAGACCGGTGGGCGGATGCACTTCGACATATACATTTCGGAACACCGACTCGCGATCGAGTTCCACGGGAACCAGCATGCCGGCCCTACTGACCTCTACCCCAGCGTCGAGGAGTTCCTGGCACGACGCAAGCGGGATCTCATCAAGCTAGGACGGTGCCAGGAGATGGGTATTGCGCTGATCCCACTGTGGGCGAAGGACCTGAGCTGCGAAGGAATCCTGCAGGCGCTCGGCCACCGCCTCCGCTTCGAAGGGTTCAGGGAGGACAGGTGGCACGTCATCCACTTCCTCGAGCAGAGGGCGGAGTGGTACCGGAAAGCCGCCAGCAGGGGGCAGCGTTCGTCGTCCTGAGGTTGCCGACTGAACTGTTTGCACTTACTCAAGTCTTGGGATAAAGTAGTGCCAGTATTGGTGCGCTCCGGGGAGCGTGCCGACGGGAGGCGCCTCAAACCGGAGCCGTCTTGGACGAGAACCGTCTTGGACGAGAGCCGTCCTGGACGAGAACCGTCTTGGACGAGAACAGGACGAGAACCGTCTTGGACGAGAACCGTTTTGGACGAGAACCGTCTTGGATGAGAGGCGCCTTGAAGGGGAGACGGCTTGGATGAAGACCATCGGTCTGATCGGGGGCATGAGTTGGGAATCGACGCTGGAGTACTACCGGCTGATCAACCAGGGCATCCGGGCGCGCTTGGGTGGGCTGCACTCCGCCCACATCTTGATGGAGAGCTACGACTTCGCAACCATCGCCGACCTGCAGCACGCGGGCCGCTGGGACCAGACGGCAGCCATCCTGGCCGGCTCGGCGCGCAGGCTGGAGGCAGCCGGCGCGGATCTGCTCCTGATCTGCACCAACACCATGCACAAGGTAGCCGATCAGGTGCAGGACTCCGTTCACATCCCGCTCCTGCACATCGCTGACCCGACCGGGGACGCGCTGCGGCAGTCGGGCATCAGCCGGGTGGGGTTGCTGGGCACCGCATTCACCATGGAGGACGGGTTCATGCACGAGCGCCTGGCGGCACGCTTCGGCCTCGAGGTCCTGGTGCCAGAGGCGGAGGACCGCCGGACGGTTCATCGCATCATCTACGACGAGCTGTGCCAGGGGCTGACCCGGGAGTCCTCCCGGGCTGCCTATCGTGAGGTGATGGCCAGGCTGGTGGACCGGGGCGCGCAGGGCATCGTCTTCGGCTGCACCGAGATTGGGTTGTTGGTGGGGCCGGAGGATGCGACCGTGCCGGTCTTCGACACCACGCGCCTACACTGTGAGGGGGCCATCGCGGCGGCGCTGGCCGGGTAGCTGGGAGCCCTGCGACGCCAGCGAGTCGAACGGGGGCTGGCCTCTCATGGGGGGACGGCCCGGCTAGACATCGGACCGCCCGCCCGCCACGCTCTTCGCCCTGGTCCGGTTGTAGGAGATGACCACAGCCACGGCGCAGAGCACGGCGATCCAGATGGGCGAGTACTTGAGGAACCGGAGCCAGGGCTGCTGCCCGAGCAGCAACACGGCCATGACGGCGACGATCTCCGTGAGCATGATCCCGCCGATGAACCCTCCGATCAGGCCCAGCAGGGCCATTCCAATCACCTTCATCGCAGCATCCTCCTTACGGTTTCAGGCTCTTGAGAAACGCCACCAACTGCCACCGCTGCTCCTCCGGCAGGTGCGAGTGTGCGGGCATCCCCCGTTGCGAACCCTCGGAGATGGCCCACATCAGGAACTGCTCGCTGCGGGCCCCGGCAGATTGGACCAGGTCCGCCGACCTGACGGCGCCCAGCTGCCGCCCACGGAAGTCTGCGCCGTGGCAACCGGCGCAGCGCTGCTCGGCCAGCTGCCGCCCCGCTGCGACCGCAGACTCATGTCGCCTGGACTCGGTGTGATCGCTCGGGCCGGCGTTCACCCCCTCACCCGAGCCGATGGCCCCGGGGAAGGGGGACGTCATGGTCCGGTAGCGTTCAGGGACGTCGTCCTCGCCGGCGTCGGCCAGCGAGGCGACTGCGCCGCCCGCTTCCGCCCACGTCCAGTTGCCGGCCTGCACACCCGCCGACACCGACGCCGCAACGACCGCAGCGACGGAGGCGGCAAGTATGGCCCTGCGCACAGGTGCGCCGCCGTCCCACTCCGCTACCACCAACCGCCAGGCGCCCCGTGCGGCGCCGGCCGCAAGGGCGAACAGCGCCAGCGCGTTGACCGGGTGCAGTGCCGCCAGCCACGGCATCCCCTCAAAAGGTTGGTAGACCAGCAGGAACTGAAGTGCATACAGGCTGAAGAGTGCAAGGCTCGTACCGGTGAAGCGGATGGGCATCCACCCCACGACCGAGAGCACGACCATGGGCAGGATGGGTATCGAGAACATCTCGCCCAGGGTCCTGTGGGCGCGCCAGTCGCCGGGGCTCACGAGGACCGCGTGGCCAGCGTGAAACACCTGGACGGCGATCAGGGCCACCAGCCCCCAGGCGGCGAGGATGTAACCGATCCTGGCCAGAAGCCGGACACGCTTCAGCAGCTCTGTCATACGACACTCCCCCTTGTTCCAACCACGACCCAGTGGGCGTTCACCAGAGCGCCCACCATCGATGCTCACCAACTCGCCCGCACTGGCGCTCACCGGATCGCCCGCATCGGGGCTCACCAACTCGCCTGCACTGGCGCTCACCGGATCGCCCGCAAGACCGGTGAGGCTGCGATGTCGCCCGGAATGACACCGAACGGCCCGTGGCACGCTATCAGGATACCTGGCACCGCAGACTCGCCCAACGAACCACAGCACGATTTCGCACTAGGACCGCGGCCTCGGACCGGCCCTGGGACCGGCGTCGCGCGCCGACCTACGACCCCGGTCGTAGAGGGCGGCGCTGACTGGGCGTCCCGGACGGCGCAACGGGGCGGAACTCGCGGCAGCGCAGCGTATCACATCGCAACCGTGACAGCGCGGAGGCTCAACCGGCTCGCACAGCCGCCTGCTGACGGCGACGCCGGGCGCGAAAAACCCGGGAGTCGGCGTGACTCCCGGGTTCTATCTGCTTCACCCACGTCTCAGACCAGCCCGTTGCGATGGGCGTAGACCGCGGCCTGCGTGCGGTCATCAACGCCCAGCTTGGCCAGGATCTGCGTGATGTGCGTCTTGACCGTCTTCACGGTGATGAAGAGCTGATCGGCGATCTCCTGGTTCGTCCGCCCCTGGGCGATCAGCCCGAGGATCTCCCGCTCCCGGGGGGTGAGCGCCTCGTGGGGCGGCGGGGTCTCGGCTCGCCGGATGCGGGTGAGCACCTTGCCGGTGACGCGGCTGTCCAGCACAGGCTCGCCGCGGGCGGCGGCCCGGACGGCTGCGGCGATCTCCTGCGCCCGGGCGGTCTTCAGCAGGTAACTGAGGGCACCGGCCTCGAGAACCGGCAGGACCTTGTCGTCGTCCAGGAAGCTGGTGAGGACGATGATGCGCGCCTCCGGCAGCGCCCGGTGGATCTCCCGGGTCGCCTGTACGCCGTCCATTCCCTCCATCACCAGATCCATCAGGATCACGTCCGGGCGCGTCTCCAGCGCCTTGCGCAGGCCCTCGGCGCCGTCCGCCGCCTCGCCCACCACCTCGATGTCCGGCTGGGTCTGCAGGAAGGCCGAGAGCCCCATCCGCACCATCTCGTGGTCGTCCACCAGCAAGACACGAATCATTCCGCTCGCTCCCCCTGATCCACAATCGGAACCGTCACCGTCAGCTGCGTACCCCGGCCGGGCACGGAGACCACCTCGACCGCTCCGCCGATCTCGCTGGCCCGCTCGTGAATGGACTGCAGCCCGTAGGACGAGCCCTTCGCCTCCTCGGGGACAAACCCGACGCCGTCGTCCACGATCTTCAGGCGGATCTGGCGATCGCCGGCGTGGACACGGAGCGTGACCGTCCTGGCGCGGGCATGGCGCAGGACGTTGGACAGCCCCTCCTGCGCGATGCGGAACAGGTGATCCTCGATCCCCTTCGGCAGCGGGGGCAGGTCGTCGACCGCCCAGCGAATCTGCAGCGACTGCCGCTCCTGCAGGGCGCGCAGCAGGTCGTCCAGCCCCTCCTTGAGCCCCTTGCCCTCCAGCACCGCGGGCCGCAGGTGCAGCAGCAGGGCGCGCATCTCGTCCTGCGCACGGGCCGCCATCTCCTCGACGGCCTTCAGCTGTCGCCGCAGGGGCCCGCCGTCGTCCGGCACCTGCTCCACGACGGCCGAGGTCAGCATGGAGATGGCGAAGAGCTGCTGGCTGACCGAATCGTGCAGCTCCCGGGCGAGCCGCTGCCGCTCCTCGGCCACCGCCGCCCGCCGCACCTGCTCCTGCCACCCCGCCTGCTGCGCCGTCAGCCGCTGCAGCGAGGCGACCTGCCGCTCCACCCGCCGGGCCATCTCGTTCAGGTGGGTGGCGACAAGTCCGATCTCGTCCTCGCCCAGCGGGGGAAGCCGGTGCGACAGGTGGCCCCGCTCGAACTGGAGGATCGCGGCGATGATCCGCTCCAGCCGCCGCTTGGTCCGGTTGCCGATCCAGTAGCCGGCGAGCAGGCCCAGCGCCAGGGCGGCGCCCAGGCCCAGCGGCAGCACCGGGGTCCCGAGCCAGCGCACGGCGAGCAGCGTCGGGAGGTCCAGCTCGAAGGCCCCGGCGACGATCACCAGCGCCAGTGCGGCGGCACCTGCCGCCACCGCCGCCCCGAAGAGGGTGAGGCGCCACTGCATGTTGATCAACCGGTTCATATCCGCCTCACGTCCACGTCCCCGGCGCCGAGGGCGACGACAATCCGCAGCCGCGCGTCCGGGTTACCGACCCCCTCCGCGGAGTAGACTCCCCGGCGGCCGATGCCCCTCAGACTCTGGCCGGGCACGTGCAGCGAGCCGGCGCCCACCGAGGCCACCACGTCCACCGGCAGGTCGTCGGGCAGGTAGAGGGACACGTCCCCCAGCACCGCACGCACGGTGATGACGTGCTCCCCCTCCGGCACGATGGCCCGGGCGAGGTCCATCTTCACGTCGGCCACGCCGCAGGCGAGGGCGAAGCCCTCCAGCACGTACTGGTCGCGCATGCGCTGGACGGTGCCGAAGAGGGTCCAGCCTCCGGACGGAAGGTGAGCGCCCTCCGGGGCCGCGCGGAGGAGCCGGTAGCCCCCCCAGACCAGGAGCAGGCCGGCTCCGGTGCGGACGGGATCCAGCCGGATCAGGGCCGCGCACAGCCAGAACAGCAGAATGACGAACAGGACAAGGATCCCTCGGTGCCGCAAGCGGTCACCCCCTTGTAGCGCTACCCCTCGCCGCGAGGCGACGCCTGGGGCGCCCCGCAATCGGATTACGCCGGCCCCGTGCAACAGGGCGGGCGGGGTCGCCCCCCAATCGGATTACGCCGGCCCCGTGCAACAGGGCGGGCGGGGTCGCCCCCCAATCGGATCACGCCGGCCCCGTGCCACAAGGCGGGCGAGGTCGCCCCGCAATCGGATCACGCCGGCCCCGTGCCACGAGGCGGGCGAGGTCGCCCCGCAATCGGACCAGGCCGGCCCCTCGTCGTGAGGGGATGGCTCGGGCGTCCGGCGAGCAGATCACGCCGACCTCTCGCCGCGAGGTGACGGCTCGGGCGCCCCGCTACTGGACCACGCCGTCCCGTGCCACGAGGCGGGCGGGGTCGCCCCGCAATCGGATCACGCCGGCCCCGTGCCACGAGGCGGGCGAGGTCGCCCCGCAATCGGATCACACCGGCCTCGCGCCGCCAGGCGACGGCGCGGGCGCAACCCCGCTATCGCTCCACGGGAGCATGGCTGCGCAGCGAGACCGAACCGCTGTTGGCCCGGATCTGCACTCGCGGCCCTCCGCCTCCGTACGTGGCCACCATGCCCGAGCGCACGTCGCCGGTCGAGGGTGCTGCAGGCAGGTCGCTCTCGAAGCTGCCGCTCCGCACGCGCACGTCCAGTTCGAACCCGGCGCCCGCGGGCAGGTCCAGGAGCAGGCGGCCCGAGGACTGGTCGACCCGCACCGGTCCGGGGAGGCTGGCGAAGTCAACCGACAGGTTGCCGGAGGAGAGCTGCGCCTCCAGGGGCCCGGAGAACCGGTCGAGGCGGACTGCGCCGGAAGCCTGGTGGAGCCGGGCCTCGCCGGCCGTGACCCCCTCGGCGGAGAGCTGGCCGGACCGGACCGTGAGGCTGAGCGCGCCCGCGGCGAGGTCGGTCAGTTCGACCCACCCGGAGCGAAGCTCCAGTTCCAGCGCCCTGAGCGAGGTACCGCCGACGGGCGGTCCGCTGATCACCAGCGCGCCGGAACGGACCTGCGTGCCAAGGGCTCCGTCGAACGCGCCGGGAAGGCGCACCTCCAGGACGGCCTGGTCGGACCAGGGCGGCCACGTCCACCAGGGACGGGCGGCGCGGATGCGCAGTTCGCTCCCCCTGCGATCGAGCCGCAGGGCAGCCCGGTCGGCGCCCGGGCCCTGCATCGACACGGCCAGGTCCTGCCGGTCCTCGACGTGGATGCGGACCTCACCGCTCCCGGATGTGATGAACACCCGGTCGATATCGGAGATGGGGATGCTGGACGAGGGCGAGGGGCTGGCCAGCAGCCAGTCGCCCACGGCGCTGTCGGCCACGGCCTGGCCGATGAGGAGCACGCCCAGCAGGAGCATGATGGCGCCGATCGTCCGCCGCAGGGTGACCCCCCCTTTCCTTATCATCGCCTTTGACGATCATGATCGCTTTTGACGATAGCAGAGCGGTGCGGCAAGCGGAAGGAGACGAGCGTTGGATTCTTCCTACGACCCGGGTCGTATGTGCGGGATGGCAGCAGCAGTCGCCAACCAGCTGGCCGGCATCGCGACACATCGAAGCATTCCCTAAGCAACGGGGGCAGTCTACCCGCAACCGCCACCGGCATCAACACCCCACCCGGACTGGCCGGCGGCGGAGACGCAGTGGCTTCACGCACAGCACCACGCTGCGGCATCGGCGTCTGCGGCATCGGCGGCGCCCGGAGTGGCCCGGCCGGCGAAGACACACGAGCCCACGCACAACAGCAGCCCGCAGCATCGGCGGCACCCGGACTGGCCCGACGGGCGGAGACAAACGCGCCCACGCACAGCAGCAGCCCGCGGCAGCGATGCCGCGGGCTTCACGGTATGCACAGAACAACCAGCGTTCACCGGTGGCGGCGCACGGCGTCCAGCGGATCCAGCCACGCCGCCAGAAGCGCCGGCGGCAGGGCGGCCAGTGTGGATGCCAGCGTCGTCCCGGCGCACGCCAGTCCGAGCAGGGCGAGCAGGTGCAGCCCGCCCAGGTGGCGGAGCAGCCCGGCCGTCGCCGGCAGCAGGTGCAGGACGCCTGCGGCCAGCAGCCCGCCCAGGAGCCCGCCGGCCAGCGCCACGGCGGCCGACTCGCCCAGCGTCAGGGCCACCAGGTACCCCCGTGTGGCGCCCATCGCCCGCAGCATGCCGAGCTCCGTGCGGCGCTGCCCCGTTCGGACCGACGCCAGGAGCCCGCTGACCAGCGCGGCCCCCAGTGCGGCGACCGCCGCCGCCCGACCGAGGTGCCGCACCAGCGGCTGCAGGTCGGTGAGCACGTGGCGGGTCGCCTGCTCGCCCACCACCGCCGCGGCCTCGGGGAGCTCCTCCGCCAGGATCGCCCGGACCATCATGGCCGACTCCCAGAACTCGAGCCGGAGGAGCAGGAGCGAGGCCCTGTCGCCAGCCGGCTCCCCAGCGCCGCCCCGGGAGAGGTCCACCGCCTCCAGGGCGCGCAGCCCGAGAATCCCGGCGCCCTCGATGGCGGCCCGCCACCGGGCCACGTCGATGGCCGGCACGATCGGATCGGTCGTCCGGTTGGCCAGCCACTGCTCCGCCAGCTGCTCGTGCCCGGGCAGGACCAGCACCATGTCGGCACCCAGGTCCTCGAGCCCGCGCTCCAGCATCCGCCCCATGGCCTGGAAGAGCCCCAGCCCGCCGACGAGCGCCGCGGCGGCCAGGAGTCCCGCCAACAGCCCGGCAGCCGCCTGCCAGGGAGACCGGCGCAGCCCTGCGCGGATCAGGCCGCCGAGCCCCACGGGGCTCGGCCTCACACCGCCGCGACCCACAGATCCGCCCTCAGGACGCACAGCTGACCCTTCCCTGGCTGAGCACCAGGTGGCGGCCGGCCGTCGGGACCAGCTCGCTGCTGTGCGTCACCATCACCACGGTGGTGCCGGCCCGGTTCTCCTCCTGGAAGAGGGCGACGATGGCGCGCTCGGTCTCCTCGTCCAGGTCGGCGGTGGGCTCGTCGGCCAGCAGCACCTCGGGCCGGTTCAGCAGGGCCCGGGCCACGGCGACCCGCTTCTGCTGGCCCCCCGAAAGCTGCCAGGGCAGCCGGTCTGCGTAGTCCGCCAGCCCGACGCGCTCCAGCAGCTCCAGCGCCCGCCGCCAGGTGCCCCCCTCCCCCGGCGGCAGGAAGGAGGCAGGGAGCATCAGGTTCTCCATGACCGTGAGCGTGGGGATCAGGCTGGCGAATTGGAAGACGAACCCGATGTGGCGGGCGCGGAAGCGCGCCCGGTCCCTGTCGGAGAGCGACCAGAGGTCCTGGCCCATCACCGTGACCCGGCCCTCGTCCGGACGGGTCAGGCCGCCCATCAGGGCCAGCAGCGTGGACTTCCCGGCCCCCGACCGGCCGGTGACCATGACGAACTCGCCGGGCTCGATCCGGGCGCACAGCGGCTCGACGGCCACCACCCGCTGCCGCCCGGCCCGGTAGGTCTTGGTCACCTCGTAGAGCTGGATCACCGGGCGAACCCCCCTATCGTGCGAAGATGGCCTCGTGGGGCTCCAGCCGGGCCAGGCGCAGGGCCGGACCGGCCGCGGCCAGGACGCCCCCTGCGGCGCAGAGCAGCACCACCCCGGCCGCCAGCAGCATCTGCTCACCCGGCGGCGGGTAGAGGAAGGGCAGGGTGTAGGAGACCATGATCGCCTCCTTGAACAGGGCGTAGACCGCCCCGCCGCCCACGACGCCGGCGGTCCCGCCCAGGGCGCCCAGCAGGGCCGCCTCCAGGAGCAGCGCACGCACGGACTGGCCCGCGGTCGCGCCCATCGCCCGGAGCAGGCCGATCTCCCGGGAGCGCTCCTGGGCGATGGCGAAAAAGAGAATGAGGAAGAGCAGGAGCGCGATCACCAGCAGCGCCAGGGTGATCGGGACCAGGCCCGCCATCAGGGCCCCCAGGTCGTCGGCGACGCCCCGGGCGATCTGGCCGGCGGTGATCACCGCGACCCCGTCCAGCCGCTGTGCGATCTCCTCCGCCACCGCGGGGGCATCGGCGGGGTCATCCAGCGCCACGAGGATCGCCGACACGTGCCCCTGGGGGATCTCCAGGGGCTCGGTTGCCAGCTCGTGAGAGCGCGCCGCGATCTCCCACACCGCCTCGGCCGGCAGGAAGACGGTCTCGTCCATGCCCATGCCCGTGGGATCGAGCCGGGCGGCCAGCCGGAAGGTCGAACCGTAGAAGAGGAGCGGGTCGCCCGTCAGGCCGAGGATGTGGTTGCCGACCAGCACCTCGTCCGGGGCCAGCTCGCGCCCCAGCTCGTGCCGCAGCCACGGCTTCACCGTGAAGTCGGTGGCCGGGTCGTAGCCCACCAGCATCAGGTGACCGGTGCAGCAGGCCGACGAGGCCAGCGTCTCCACGAAGATCTGCGGGGAGGCGGCCTCCACCCCCTCGATGGACCGGATCTCGGCCAGCGCCTCCTCGCCTTCCATATAGAAGGCCGCGGGCAGGCCCATCACCAGGGCGGTGTGCGTCTGCTCGACCGCCCCCTCGGGCACCACCATCAGGTCGGCGCCGAGGCGGTCCAGCCCGCGTGTGACCGCATGGCTGACCCCCCGTCCGATCAGCCCGCCTGCGAACGCCGTGCCTGCGACGACCATCACGCCCAGCAGCACGGCCAGCGTGCGGCCGGGATTGCGCAGGAGGTTCCGCGCCGCCAGCCGCACCAGCCCCGGGGCCAGACTAGACCGCACTGCGTCCCACCCCTGTCGGAATCAGCGCTTCGAACCGCACGGTGCCCAGCAGGCCGGCCAGCACGGTGATGCCGCCGATGAGCAGGGCGCCGGGCTTGAAGCTGAGGTTGCAGACCATGCCCTGCATGGCGCAGGTGGGAACGAGCCAGACGGGGATGTTGATCATCAGGACCCCCGCGCCGGCAACGGCCAGGGAGAGCCCCCGCACCGAGTCAGGGAAGACGTAGGCGAAGAGGCCGATCAGCGCCACCAGCGCGCCTACGCCCTGAAACGCCCGTTCTGACCAGTGGCAGCGCATCGGCATCATTCCGCCGCCGGCGGTCTGCACCATGTGCCCCGCGTCCCCGCACGTGTGCAGCAGGTAGTGGGACGCCAGCACCGCCCCGCCGCCGAGGACGATGAACAGCAGTGGCCGCCAGTCGCGAAACCGGCTACGCACGACAAACCACCCTCCCGTGGACGAGCCGAAACGGTTAGTTTAGTTTGACGTTATCTTCCTTGGTTGGCCGGTGCAATACGCTCTCCGCCTGACCCCCTGCCGCGGGCATCGGGTCGAGATACTACAAGAAGATCGGGGCGGTCGGAGTGCGCGCCTCCGACCGCCCCCTTACCCCGGTCCGGGGCCTAGTGGAACGCCCAGCGGAACAGGAAGTAGACGGCCAGCAGGACGCCGATCATCACCAGCACGACGGGCAGGAGCACCTGGTAGGCGGCGATGATCATCGCGAGGGTGTCCGTCCACGTAAACCGCGGCAGCTCCTCCTTCTGCGTCTCCTGCCCCGCCCGGGCCGCCCGGCGCCGGGCCAGTTCGTCGTGATCCGAGTAACCCATCTCCGTCTCCCCCCGTCAGCCTGTCATCGCCACTCCCCATAGAGGAAGCGGTACCGCTTCTGATCGCGCAGCACCGCGGCAACGTAATGCCGGGTCTCCGGGAAAGGGATCTGCGCAACCTCGCCCGTCCACCGGCGTTCGCTCAGCCAGGTGTTCACGTTCGTCAGCCCGCCGTTGTAGGCGGCGAGCGCCAGTACCGGGTCGCCGGCGAACTCCCTGAGCAGCGCCGCCAGATACCAGCAGCCCACCCGGATATTGTACTCGGGCTCGTAGAGGAAGTCGTCCTGGTAGGGCAGGCCCATCTGCTCGGCCACCCAGCGTCCGGTTTCTGGCATGATCTGCATGAGCCCCCGCGCGCCCTGGGGCGAGGTGGCCTTGGGGCGGAACCTGGACTCCGCGCGGATCACGGCCGCCACCAGGTAGGGGTCGAGGCCGTGCTCCCCGCCGCACCGTGCGATCTGGGGCCGGTAGTTCACCGGGTACCACTCCATGAGCGCCAGCCGGGCGCCCAGCGCGAGCGCAGACGAGCAAACGAGCACCGCCAGCCACAGGCCGAGGCGGCGCCTCGGTCGCAACCCGGGCATCATCCGCCCTCCCCTGATCCGACTCCGTCCGCATCTCCCAACACGGCCTGCCAGGCGGCCAGCACCTGCGCACGCGTCTCTGCCAGGCCGCCCCGGTTGTCGATCACCCGGTCGGCCCGCCGGGCCTTCTCTTCCAGGTCGCCCTGGGCGGCGATGCGCGCCTCGGCCTCCTCGGGCGAGAGCCCGCTGCGGGCGATGAGGCGCGCCTTCTGAGTGGCGCGGTCCACGTAGACCACCCACACCTCGTCCACCAGCCTGTCCCAGCCGCTCTCGTAGAGCAGCGGGATGTCCAGCACTGCGGCGGGACGGCCCTCCCGCCGCAGTGCTTCGACGCGCCGGAGCATCTCGGCCCGGACCGCCGGGTGGACGATCGCCTCCAGGGCGCGCCGGCGCTCCGGGTCCGCGAAGACCATGCGCCCGAGGGCGGCCCGGTCCAGCGAGCCGTCCGGGCGCAGGACCCCCGGCCCGAACTCCCGGGCGATGGCGGCCGTCACCTCCGTCCCGGGCTGCTGCAGCTCGTGGACGATGGCGTCTGCATCGATGACGGGCGCGCCGATCTCCCGCAGGATCGCGGTCACGGTGGACTTTCCGCTGGCGATGGAGCCCGTCAGGCCGATGATGCGCATCCTAGTCGCCCTCGATCCGGTAGTCGGCGAACTTCTCGAGGGTGGACTCCCGCAGCTCCTTCTCCGTGTGCACCTCGACGCGCCACTTCCCGCCCGAGAGCGGGCGGATCATCATCTCGCCGGAGACGTTGTAGCCGTCCCACAGCTTCTTGACGGTGTCGCGCATCTCCTTTTCGGTCGGGAACTCGAACACGAGGTACTGCACAGGGCTCACCTTCCGTAACATACTTGTCGCGCCCGGACCGCTCATGCGGATGGACTGGGGGCTGCGGTCACCCGGCCGCGCCCAGCCCAGAGGCAAGGGGGGCGAAGGCGCGCTACGAGCGAGCGAGAGGGGCGCCGAGCCCCCTTGCCCCTGGCTTCCGCTCGGGCGGCTCGGCGGCGACCCGGACGCTGTTCCCCCGCCGCCCGGGACGCGCCCGCCGGGGCTTCAGGGCGACCCCCTCCGGGGCCGGCTGGCACCGAGGGCAGAAGTGGGTCCCGCGCTGGGCCACGACCACCTTCACGATCGGCGTGGCGCAGATGGGGCAGGGCTGGCCGGTGCGGTCGAAGACCTGCAGCTCGTCGTACATGTCGCCCTCGTTCCCCTCGCCGTCGCGGTAAAGCGAGAAGGTGGTCCCCCGCTTCTCCACCGCCGCCGTCAGCACCCGGCGGATGCAGCCGTGCAGCCGGACGACCTCGTCCGGCGCCAACGAGGCGGCCTGCCTGGCGGGGTGGATCCGGGCGCAGAAAAGCGCCTCGTCGGCGTAGATGTTGCCGAGCCCGGCCACCAGCGCCTGGTTCAGCAGCGCGGCCTTGACCGGCGTGCGCCGCCCCGCCAGTCCGGCGGCCAGCGCCTCGGGCGTGAACTCGTCCGACAGGGGCTCGGGTCCCAGATTCGCCAGACCGGGCGGTATGCCCTGCCTGTCAGGGCCCAGCAGGTGGAACCCGCCGAACTTGCGCTGATCGTCGTAGCGGAGCTCCATGCCGTCGTCCAGGTGGAAGACGACGTGCAGGTGCTTCGTGCGGGGCCGCCCGGGCTCTGTCACGTACAGGTGGCCGCTCATCCGCAGGTGGGCGACCAGCAGGGCCGGCCCCAGGCTGAACAGCAGGTACTTGCCCCTGCGGCCGATGTCGGTGAACGTGGCGCCCTCCAGTTCGGCGACGAAGGTGTCGGCGTCCGGGTAGTAGATCTGCCGCCGGGTCAGCACCTCAACCCGCTCGATCCGGCGGCCGACCACGCGCGGGTACAGGGTGCGGCGGACCGTCTCGACCTCCGGCAGCTCAGGCATCTGTCCCGACCTCGTACGGCTGCACCGAGTACCAGTCGGGCCCGGCCTTGGCCTCGACCTTCAGGGGCACGTCCAGCTTCATCGCGCCCTCCATCTCCCGCTTCACCAGCCGGGCCAGCCGGTCCAGCTCGTTCACGGGGCACTCGAAGACCAGTTCGTCGTGCACCTGGAGGATCATCCGGGCGGTGAGCCCCTCCTCCCGCATGGCCCGGCGGACGGCGATCATCGCCCGCTTCATCAGGTCGGCGGCGGTGCCCTGGATCGGCGTGTTGATGGCCATGCGCTCGGCGTTCTGGCGGATCGTGAAGACGCGGTGGTTGATCTCGGGCAGCGGGCGGCGCCGGCCGTCGAGCGTGGTGACGTACCCCTTCTCCCGGGCCTCGGCCTTCTTCTCCTCCATATACCGCTTCACGCCGGCGAACTTGGTGAAGTAGGTCTCGATGAAGGCCTTCGCCTCCGCCCGGCTGATGCCCACCGCCCGGGCGAGGCCGAAGTCCGTCTGGCCGTAGATCAGGCCGAAGTTGACGGCCTTGGCCTGCCGGCGCATGTCGGGGGTGACCTGGTCCATCGGCACGCCGAAGACCTCGGCGGCTGTGCGGGTATGGATGTCCTGGTCGCGCAGGAAGGCCTCGCGCAGCGCCGGGTCGCCGGAGTAGTGGGCGACGACCCGCAGCTCGATCTGCGAGTAGTCCGCCGAGAGCAGCACGTGGCCGGGCCGGGCGATGAACGCCTTGCGGATGCGCCGCCCCTCCTCGATGCGGATCGGGATGTTCTGCAGGTTGGGGTCCTTGCTCGCGAGGCGGCCGGTCTCCGCCACGGTCTGGGCGAAGGTGGTGTGGATGCGCCCGTCCCGGGCGATCAGCTGGCCCAGGGCGTCGACGTAGGTGCCCTTCAGCTTGGTGAGCGTGCGGTAGTCCAGGATCAGCTGGGCGATGGGGTAGTCCGCCGCCAGCTCCTCCAGCACCTCGGCATCGGTGGAGTAGCCTCCGGTCCGGGTCTTCTTCCCGTGGGGGAGCCCAAGCTTGCCGAAGAGCACGTCGCCCAGCTGCTTCGGCGAGGAGATGTTGAACTGGACCCCCGCCACCTCGTAGATCTCCTGGCTGAGCTGCAGGATGCGCCGCTCGAGCTCGCCGGACATCTCGTGGAGCGCGGCCGGGTCGATGCCCACGCCGGCGACCTCCATCTCGGCGAGGATCGGCATCAGCGGCAGCTCCACCTCCCAGTAGAGGCGGTCCATGCCCCGGCTCGCCAGCTCGGCCTCCATCCGCCGGCGCAGCTCGGGCAGCACCGAGGCCCGGGTCGCCCGGGCGTCCGGGTCGCTGCCGGCCGGCAGCTCGCCCAGGCCGTGCTGGCGGCAGAGATCGGCCAGGTCGTAGGCGCTGCGGCCGGGGTCCAGCAGGTAGGCGGCCAGCGCCGTGTCAAACGCCGGTTCGGGCGGGGTGACCCCCCTGGCGTAGAGCCAGTTGTAGAGCGGCTTCAGGTCGTGGCCCACGAGCCGGGCCGCGGGGTCCAGCAGCCCCGCCGGGTCGGCGAGCGCCTCCCCCTCCAGCCAGGCGGGCGGATCGCCCGCCGCCAGCCCCACCGGGCGCGGACGGCCTGGGTTGCCCGGGTCGACCGTCATCTCCGCCAGCACGGGCGCCTCACCGGTGAGGCGCAGGGCGCCGGGCTGGTCGATGCGCCGCGCCGCGACCACCTCCACCGCCCCGGCCGCGGCCTGCCCGGCCACGGCCTCCGCCGCGGCGGAGCCCTCCGGCGGGGTCACCCGGGGGAGCAGCGACTTGAACTCCAGCCTGCGGAAGAGGGCGTTGGCCGCGGGGTAGTCGGGCTCCCGGACGCGCAGCTCCGCCGGCTTCAGCTCCACGGGCGCATTCGTGTCAATGGTGGCGAGCGTCCGGGAGAGCTCGGCCTTGTCCCGGTTCTCCCGCAGCTTGGTCTGCAGCGCGCCCTTGATCTGGTCCAGGTGGGCGTAGACGCCCTCCACCGTGCCGTACTCGGCCAGCAGCTTCAGGGCCGTCTTCTCGCCGACCCCCGGCACGCCCGGGATGTTGTCGGAAGCATCGCCCATCAGCGCCTTCAGCTCGATCACCTGAGCCGGGGTCAGCCCCAGGTCCGCCTTCAGCGTGGCCGGGTCGTAGCGTACGGTCTCGCTGATGCCCTTGCGGGTCAGCGCCACCGTCACCTTCTCGCCGACCAGCTGCAGCGCGTCCCGGTCGCCGGTGACGATCAGGGTCTCGATGCCCCGCTCCGTGGCCTGGCGGGCCAGCGTGCCCAGCAGGTCGTCGGCCTCGTAGTTGTCCACCCGGAACCAGGGGATGTTCAGGGCGGTGAGCACCTCCCGCAGGAGGTCGAGCTGCGGCCGGAACTCGTCGGGCGGCGCCTTGCGGGTGCCCTTGTACTCCTCGTACAGGGCCGTCCGGAAGGTCCGCCGCCCCTTGTCGAAGGCGACGGCGATGTAGTCGGGCTTCTCCTCGTCGAGGAGCTTGAAGAGCATGGTGAGAAAGCCGTAGACGGCGTTGGTGTACACGCCGTCGCTGGTGGAAAAGAGCTGCAGGGCGTAGAACGCCCGGTTGGCCAGGCTGTTCCCGTCGAGCAGGAGCAGTTTCTCTGCTTTCGCCATGGGGGTCACCTCTCTGCTGCACACCCTTGTAGCTTCACCGGGCGCGTCTCGACTTAATTCAAGGCAGGAAGGGCTCAGTCCTGCCGGGCGGGTCAGGACGGGCACAGCGGAAGGGCGCAGAACGCACCGGCAGGGGGTCGGCGCGGCCAGAATGAAACACGAGGGTTGCTCCCGGCAGCCCTCGTGCGAACAGATCCTAGTATTCGAATGTACCCCGTACCTCCACCCGGTAAACCAGGGCGGTGGGCGAGCTGCGCGACCCCGCCACCGGGGCCTCCTCGGCCACCACCTCCACCGCGACCAGGTCGCCCAGGGAGCGGTTCTGGCCCTGTGCGCAGGCCAGGGCCTTGGACCGCGCATCCGTCACGGCCGCCTGCAGGGCGCGCTGCCGGGCGTCGGCGGCGTCGCGCAGCCCGTATGCGACATCGGCCAGCTCCGTGGCGCCGCCGGCCAGGGCGGCGTCGACCACGCCGTCCATCCGCTGGAGGTTGGTCAGGGTCACCTCCACGCGGGTGGACACCTCGTAGCCTGTCAGGTGGACGACGCCGGCGACGTCCTGCCTGGTGAGCGGGCGCACCTTAGGGGCGTGGATCGCCACGGCCGCGGCGTCCGCGCCGGCCCCCTGGAGGGCCTCCTGCAGCCGTGCCACAGACGCGTCATGAAGGGCTTCCGCTTCGGCAGCGGAAGCCCCTTGCTTCCAGGTGGTGACGCTGAAGTACAGGGTGACCTGGTCCGGCTTCACCCGGACCTCCCCCTGACCCAGTACGGTCACGGTGCGCGGCGGGGGCGCTTCAGGCTCGCTGGCGGCCGGACCCGGACGGCCCGGCAGCAGCAGGACCAGGGCCAGGAGCCCCAGGCCGGCGACCAGCGCCGCAAACTGCTGAGGCTTCACGGGTGGCTGTCATCTCCTACTGCAGCGGCTCAGGCTTGAGGACGATGTGTATCTCGCCGTTCTCCAGCGAATCCAGCAGGTTCTGGTAGCTGGCCTCCTGCGCTGCGATCTCCTTATCCATGTTCGCCAGGGCGAGGGCGCCTACTTCCAGCGTCTTGGGGTCGGTCTCCCCCTCGAGGCGCAGCGCCAGGTCGGCGCGCTCCGCCTGCAGCGAGGCGACCTGCCGCAACACCTCGTCCAGCTGGCCGCTCAGCTCCACGGGCTCCAGGTGCACCTTCGCGTTCTGCCCCGCGAAGTGCTGCTCCAGCTGCTGGACGGCCTGGGCGAAGTCCGCGGCGGAGACCGTCACCTGAAGCTCGACGACGTTGACCTTCTTCTCCTCACGGATCTCCTTCGCCAGGGTCAGGCGGCTCTTCAGGTCGCTGGCGGCCCGGCCCGGATCGGCGACGGTCACCTCAAGCGAGGCCCGCAGGTGCTGCCGCGAGGGCAGGTCGACCGGATCGCCGCCGGCGGTGTCCACCGTGGCGGTCGTCACGCCCCTGCCGGGGCTGGTCTGACCCAGGGGCGCGCCCTGCTCACCGGCGGGCTCCTGATCGGGGCCGGTGGCCGGGGTGGAAGGATCCACAGCGCCAGCCACCTGCGTCGAGCCGCCGGGCTGGGTCACCAGTTCATGGTTGCTCTTCGTCGGATCTGTCGGCTCTCCGGTGCCAGACGGCGTCTGCACTTCCGGCGTGCTCACCGAACCAGGTTGACCTGCCACGTCCGACGAACCGGGAACCGTGCTGCCGGGCTGCTCACCGGACGCCACGTGCTGCGGGGCCGTCCCGGCGACTTGCTCCTGCGGCGGCGCCTGCACCACCGGCGCAGGCGGCATCATGCGGCTCAGGCCGGCCGCGCCGATGACGAGGGCTGCGGCGGCGGCCGCCGGAATCGACCAGCGCACGAACGCGTTGCGGCGGGACCTGCGCTGACCCGGGCCGGCCGGGGCGGCGACAGGCGGCGCCATGGCCACCAGGCGCTCGTGGAGTCGGGGACGGAATGTGGCTGGAACTTCAACCTCATCCAGGCTTGCGACGAGTGCGATGGTCTGGCGGAGAGCGTCCACTTCGCCCGCGCACCAATGGCACCGCCGGAGGTGCTGCTCAACGCGCAGCAACTCTCCGCCGGACAGCTCGCCATCGATGTAGGCGGACAGGAGTGCACGTACTCCGTCACAGTTCATGGGCTTTTCCCCTCCTGGGACTGTAGACGACTCTCGGCGTCAAAAGTTCCAGGCGCGCGAACTTTTCCTTGAGCGCGTGCCTGGCCCGGTTCAGCCGGGACTTGACCGTGCCGAGATTGAGGCCCAGTGCATCTGCGATCTCGTTGTACGAGTACCCCTGCAGCTCACGCATCACGAGTACGACGCGGTATTCCTCATCCAACTGGCAGATGCTCTCCTGTATGGCCCGCCGGATCTCGACCCGCTCCAGCGCCTGTTCGGGGCCGTCGGCGGTATCGGCGATCTGGCGCGAGACCTCGCCATCCTCCATCTCGACGGTCTGATCGATGTAGGTGACCCGCTGCCGCTTGCGCTTCCGGAGTTCATCCAGGCACGCGTTGTTCACGATGCGGTACAGCCAGGTCGCGAAGGAGGAGTCGCCCCGGAAGTCCGCCAACGAACTGTATGCACGGATAAAGGCTTCCTGGGCCACGTCGGCGGCGTCGTCATGGTTGCCGGTCAGCCGGTACGCGATGTTGTATACGGTATGCTCGTGCTGGCTGATCAGCTGCTCAAACGCCTCAACGTCTCCCTTTTTCGCCCTCTCTACGAGAAGTTCGTCGAGGGATTTGGACACCAACTTCACTCCTCCCCCGGTGCGGGGCAATGTTCCTGACGGAGTTGACGGGGCCATTGTTCCAGCATATACAGAAATCAGCTCCGAGTGAAGTGCGACCTCACGGCGGACCACGCGGTTCCAAAGATACTTCGGTAATCGGGTCAACTTTCCCTGCGCGATGGGCCTGTGGAACGATTCGCCACGGAAGCGGCCCCTTGTAAGTAGCGGCGCGCTGTGCTATGATAACTGCGCTACTTAGGCCGAAGTGGTGGAATGGCAGACGCGCTCGACTCAAAATCGAGTGGGGTAACCCCCCGTGCGGGTTCAAGTCCCGCCTTCGGCACCAGACGACACAAGGGCTGCAGCGGTTTGACGCTGTAGCCCTTCTCCGTGTGGCAGAACGGTCAACCGTTACCGCGGGCCGGCGTGGGCACGGACTTGCGCAATGAACGCATTACGATCGTTCACGGCAAACTTTTGGTGGGCGGCTTCCCACTTGCTTTCAACACTCACCTTGGATCCACGAAGTGCAAAGCGCCAGGGTTCAGCGATTCCAACCCAACTTCCGTAGCCATCGTGGGTTTCCCTGAGGAACAAGATATATCGAGCTCCCCGAGGCATCTCCTTGAAGCCTTCAAAGAGAACGTGTTGTCTACCCTTGCTCGCAGCCGACTTCGATTCTGTAACCAAGATCGTTGAGGGTGTAGACCCTTTCAAAATCTCTTCAACTCTAAACCGATAGTCGACTCCAAGTATCTCAAGGGACGGATGAGGCTTTTGGGGGTCCCATGGGTCACGGGCCAAGTTGCGTGTACCAGCCACTCCTTCGACGGTCCCAACAGCGATGAGTGTCGCCTGCTGAGTCAACTCCTCAAGTGTCGAGATGGTGAGAAAGTCAACATGGAGCGTGACTTCGACTTCCTGGGACTCACCCATGTCCTCCGGCACCATCGAGTCCCGAGTCCCCTGTCCGAAAGACGAGGTGACAAGCAACGCAAGTAGCGCTGCCGAGATCGCCCACCTTTTCACTGCACACACCTCCGCACCGTCAGGGGTACATCGTTGTGATCCCGCTGGTGTCATCTGGCTGCGGCACGTAGGTCTGGTCTCGATCCCGACCCTGGTTCATGGTTGCAACTTCGCTATTTTCATCGTGCAAGCCCAGCGCATGGCCCGGCTCATGAGTCGCTACACTGTGGCTGAAGGATTTTGCATTACACTCCCACAATGGCGCCTGGCTCGTAACATTGCAATAGTTACGGCGTTTTTCTCTCTGCAAAGAGCGAGGGAGGCAGACCCGCTCGGCCCGTGCGAGTTCAAGTCCCGCCTTCGGCACCACGCAGCAGACGGGCTGCGGGGATTTGCCCCTGCGGCCCGCATCGCATTGTCACCGCATGTTTCCGCCCCCGGGAGGGAAGATGGAAGGGTAAACGTACTATCCGGTCTATACAGTAGACTGAAACATATCCACACAACTGCATCTAATACTGGTACACTAAAGTGGTAGTACCCGATCCACAGACCGGGGAGAAAGCGCCTGCCCGAGATGGAGGGAGTTCACCATGCCGCACATCCTTGTTGCCGACGACGACCTCGACATCGCACGCCTCGTCGAGTTCCAGTTGAAATACAGCGGATATCAGGTGACCCTGGCCCACGACGGCAACACGGCCCTGGACCGCGCCCGCGCGGGCCGGCCGGACCTGATCCTCCTGGACTGGATGATGCCGGGGCTCGACGGGATGGAGTGCCTCACCGCGCTCAAGTCCGACCCCTCCCTGCGGCACATCCCCGTCATCCTGATGACCGCCCGCGCGCAGCAGGGCGACGTCCAGGCCGGGATCGCCGCCGGCGCAACCGCGTACCTGGTGAAGCCCTTTGATCTGGAGCAGTTGATCCACGCCGTGAAGGAGGCCGTTGGATGAACCAGACGCCCTACCGCTGGGATACCGGGCTGCGGGTGCGGGTGTTCGGCCTGCTTCTCTTCCTGCTCTCGCTGCTGGTGGGGCTGGGCCTGATCCTCACCATCACCTTCACCCAGCTCAACACCTACCGGGAGCGGGCGGAGGCCAGCCAGCAGAACGTCAACCGCATGCAGCAGGTGGCCACCACCTACGCCGAGATGACGGCCGCCCTCAGGGGTTACCTGCTGACCGGCAGCGAGGTGGTGCTGGCGCCGTACGGGCCCGGCCTGATGGAGGTCGAGAAGCTGCTCACCCAGCTGGAACACGACGTGGAAGATCAGGATGAGCAGCTGGCGCGCGTGCGCCGCGTGCGGGAGCTCATTGAGAACTGGCGGTCGCGGGTGGCCGACCCGGAGATCGAGCGCAAGCGCCAGGGCTCGCCGGACGCGGGCAGCCTGCTGATGGACGAAGGCGTCAACTACATCGCCCTGATCAGGGCGGAGCGGGATGCGTTCATCGACGCCGAGTCCCGCCTTGAGGAGACCGGCATGCTGAACGCGAACCGGGCCGCGGACCAGGTGGTGCTCGTCACCTGGCTGGCGATCTCCCTCGCTGCGGTGCTGGCGCTGGGCGGCTTCCTGATCTTCGCCCGCGGCGTCACCCGGTCCACCACCGCCCTCGCCGAGGCGGCCAACCGCATCGCCCAGGGCGAGCGCGGGGTGGTGCTCGAGGCGCCGCTGGACGGTGAGCTGCAGGTCGTGGCCAACGCCTTCGCCGCGATGTCCGTCACGCTCGCCGAGCAGGAGAAGCGGCTCCAGGCGCAGCAGGAGCAGCTGATCGCCCAGAACGAGGAGCTGCTCGCCCAGCAGGAGTCGGTGAAGCAGCACGCGGAAGAGCTGGAGCGGCAGGAGCGCCACCTGAGCCGGCTGCACAGCCTCTCAAGCAAGATGGTGGGCTCCATCGAGATCGACCAGCTCTCCACCCTGATCCTGGACGAGTACCTCGACCTCTACGGCGGGGTGGCCGGCGCCCTCCTGATGGCGGACGAGTTCGGCGAGCGGCTGCGGGTCCTGTCCGAGCGCTGGCTGTCGCCGGAGCTGAAGGGCCAGTTCATCCCCGCCTCCGGCCAGCTCGCCCGCTGCATGGAGCTCAAGGAGGTCGTGATCGCCCGCTACCCCGAAACGCAGACCCGGTTCTCGGTCTGGACGCACGCGGTGCCCGTGACGCAGGAGATCTACGTGCCGCTGGTGCACACCGGCCGGGCCATCGGCGTGGTGGTCATCGCCTTCACCGAGCCGACCGAGGTGAACGCCGAGGCCAGGGCGCTCTGGCACGCCGTGGCCAGCCAGGCCTCGGTGGCGCTGGCGGCGGCCCAGAACCACCTGGAGGTGAAGCGGGCGTTCACCGCCCTGCAGGAGCAGGCGGCGCAGATCGAGATGCTCAACGCCCAGCTCGAGGAGGAGCGGGACCGCACCTCGGCCCAGTTGGACATCTACCTCTCCATCGTCTCGACGATGCCGGCCGGCGCGTGGCTCTGCGACACCGGCGGCAACCTGCTGGTCTCCAACTCGATGTTCCAGGAGTTCTTCGGCGCGACGGCGCCCGACGAGCCCCTGGAGAAGGTGCTCGCCCGGATCAGCGCCGTGCTGCCTCCGGACGATCCCTTCCCCGAGATCGTCCGCCAGCTGATCCACGACCCGCGGGAGACGGCCGACGGCAGGCTGCACCTGACGACCGGCTACACGCTGCAGTGGTCCTCCGCCCCCGTCGGGTCCGGCCAGAGCCGGGTAGGCCGCCTCTTCACCTTCCAGGACGTCACCGAACTGGCCGAGCTCGACCGGCTGAAGTCGGAGTTCGTCAACACCGTCTCCCACGAGCTGCGCACGCCGCTCACCTCCATCATGGGCTACCTGAGCCTGGTACTGGCGGAGACGGTGGGGCCGCTGCAGGAGCAGCAGCGGGAGTTCCTCAACGTGGTCTCCCGCAACACCAGCCGGCTGGCCAACCTGATCAACGACCTGCTGGACATCCAGCGCATCGAATCCGGCCGCATGCCGCTCAACCTCACCCCCACCTCGCTCTCCCAGGTGGTGAGCCAGGTGGCCGAGACCTTCCGGGTGCAGGCCGAGCAGAAGGGGCTCTCCTTCACCGTCAACCTGCCGGAGGGCGGCGAGCCGCTGATCCAGGCCGACCCGGACCGGCTGACGCAGATCGTCTCCAACCTGGTCTCCAACGCCGTGAAGTACACCCGCGAGGGCGGGGTGACCATCACCGTGTCCGCCGACGGCGACCGCGTGGAACTCTCGGTGGCCGACACGGGCATCGGCATCTCCCCCTCCGACCAGAAGCGGATTTTCGAGAAGTTCTACCGGGCGGAGCACCCCTACGTCCGGGAGGTGGGCGGCACCGGCCTCGGGCTGCCCATCGTGCGGACGATGGTCGAGGAGCACGGCGGGGAACTGCGGCTGGAGAGCGAGCCGGGCAAGGGATCGCGGTTTACCGTCACCTTCAGGGCCTGGCGCGCGGAGTAGGGCGACGGGGAGGTTCTGCCCATGCGGGACGAGGTGGAGGCGCTCCTGCTGCATGCGTTCATCGACCTGATCGAAGAGCGGAAGGCTGCGGGCCGCCGCGAGCTGGCGGCCACCCACGAGACCATCGCCCGCTGGCTCTCCGACCGGACGGGCCTGGCGGTGACGCCCCGGCACGTGCAGTACCTGACGCTCGCCCTGCGGGACGGGCAGATCATCGACGTGGGCGGCGGCGGGATCGGCCGGCCCAACACCTACGACACCCGGGAGGCCGCCATGGGCACCGAGGCCTTCTGGGATCAGGTGGAGGCCTTCCTGATGGTCTGGCGCATGCCGGGCCGGGATACGCTGCGCAAGGCCGGTCCCGGTGCCTGACGACGCGGCGCCCGGGCACGAAAGGACCCCGCCCGCTCTGGGCGGGGTCTCAGACTGCAGACAAGGGCGCCCCCGGCGGCCGACGGACGGCCGGAACGGGGGCGCCTCTTGTTCCGCATCAGTTGCGCTTGCTGGAAACCCTGGCCCGTATCCAGCTGATCAGCGCATCCTCCGAGCGCGTCTGCAGGTAGATGGAGCCCGGCCCGGTGAACTCGCAGACGAGGCCCTCACCGCTGGCGAAGGTGGAGAACCAGCCCTGCGCCGCCTTGCGGACGGTGAAGCCCATGCCGTCGGTGAAGCCGACCACGTGGCCGTTGTCGACGACGTACCGCTCCCCCGGGGCGAGGTCCCGCCGGTGGATCGCGCCGTAGGCGGAGAACAGCACGCCGCCGGTTCCCCGCACCTGCAGGAGGATGAGCCTGTGGGAGCCGAAAAAGCCCTGTGCGCCGCCCCACCGGGAGTCGACAGAGAGGCTGGGATCTGCAGCGAGGTACGCGCCGGACCGCAGGTAGAAGGTCTCTCCCGCCAGTTCAAGGTAGCCGATGTCGCCCGGCAGCGGCGGGGCGAGGGCCAGCTCACCGGCGCCGCTGCGCGCCTGGTAGCGGGAGATGAAGAAGGACTCCCCGCCCAACGACCGGCCCAGGGCGCCCAGAAAGCCCCCCTTCATCTCGGCCTCCAGTTCGATGTTGCTGCTCATCGAGACCATGGCGCCGGCCTCGGCCTGAACCTCCTCGCCCGGCGCCAGATGCACGACGGCCAGCGAGTAGCCGGGCTGGTAGCAGATCTCACAGCGCATGGCTCAACCTCCCGCGTTCTGGCATTCTCCGCTCTTCGCAGCAAGGTATGCTCCTCTTGCCAGACCATTCGGGAATACCTCCCGAGACCTCCGGTCCGCGGGCGCCGGCCTCCGGGCGCGCCGTCGGGCCGGAACGCCGCGGCCGACTTCCTCCGGGCGCGCGGAAAAGGCGGAACACCGCCGCCGGGGCGGTGTTCCGCCGGTAGTTCCCACCAGGCCGAGAGGGGCGTCCGCCCCTCTCCCTCCGTTCCTACAGCACCTTCAGCTCGTCGGTCCAGACCTTGGGCGGCGACAGCTCCGCCAGCTTGCGAGCGGCCTGCAGGTAGGCCTGCGCCGCCGGGTGGTCCTCCTTGTCGGCCACGATCGGGTCCCCCACGTCGGAGCCCAGGCGGACGTCGGCGGTCAGCGGGATCTCGGCGATCACCTCGCAGCCCAGGTTGGCCGCGAGCGCCTGCCCGCCGCCCTTGCCGAAGATGAAGTGCTTCTTCTCGCACTGGTCGCAGAGGAAGTAGGCCATGTTCTCGATGACGCCGAGGATGCGCTGGTTGGTCTTGGCCGCCATCGACCCCACCCGGGAGGCCACCTGGGCGGCAGCCGCCTGCGGCGTGGTGACCAGCACCAGGTCGGTGTTGGGCAGCATCTGGGCGACGGAGAGGGCCACGTCGCCGGTGCCCGGCGGGAGGTCGATCAGCAGGTAGTCCAGCTTGCCCCACTGCACGTTCAGCAGGAACTGCTCGATCATCTTGCCGAGCATCGGGCCGCGCCAGATGATGGCCTGGTCCTCGTTCACCAGGCTTCCGGCCGAGATGAACGGGATGTCGTGCGCCCAGACGGGCAGCAGCATCTGGTCGTCCAGTGCCTGCGGCCGGGACATGTTACCCATCATGCGGGGGATCGAGAAGCCGTAGATGTCGGCGTCGATGATGCCGACGCTGTACCCCAGCTTCTTGAGGGCCACGGCCAGGTTGACGGTGGTCGTGGACTTGCCGACGCCGCCCTTGCCCGAGGCGACGCCGATGATGGTCGTCTTGGACGCCAGGGCCATGGTGGACTTCCTGGCCTCGCCGTGGGGCTCGCCGCCGCGGACTTTGGCGGCCACGGCCGCGCGCTCCTCGTCCGTCATGGCGCCGAACTGTACGGTGACCCGCTCGACGCCGGGCACCTTGCCGAGGGCCGCCTCCACATCCTGCTGGAAGCGGTGCTTCAGCGGGCAGCCCGGCACCGTCAGGTTGACGGTCACCGTGACGTGGCCGCCGTCGATCTGAATATCCTTCACCATGTCGAGCTCGACAATGGACTTGTGCAGCTCCGGATCGTTGACGACCTTCAAGGCTTCCAGGACTTGCTCGCGGGTGATGGCCATTCGGTTACCTCTCCTCCCGGGCCCGCGGGGGGCCGTTCATCAAACGTCGCGCTACATACAGCATACCCGGATTGCGCCGATCAAGGGGTGACAGCGGTCACACCTCGACTCAGCCTTTAGACGTGAGGGCGCGGCGCGCAAGTACGGGACCTACGCGCCCTGCTCCAGCCGCCGGTGGAAGAGATCCCACAGCTCCGGCGCAAGCTTCGGCAGGGCGCCCGCGCGGCCGGAGGGACCCAGGAAGGCGTGGGTGGTGCTGCCCTCGCAGCAGAGCCGGCCGTCCTCCGCCCGGGAGATGCGGTAGGCGAAGGTAATGCGGGCGGGCGTCAGCCGCTCCACCCGGGTCTCCACGTCCAGCAGGTCGTCGTACCGGGCGGGGTAAACCCACTTCACCTGCGCCTCGGTGACCGGCACCATCACGCCCCGGCGCTCGAAGTCGACGTAGGGCGCGCCCCACGCCCGCATCAGCTCGTTGCGCCCGACCTCGAACCACACCAGGTAGTTGGCGTGGTAGACGACGCCCATCGCGTCGGTATCGGCGTACCGAACCCGCACCTGCGTCCTGACCACAGGCATGCCCCCTGCTCAAATCATGTCCACTCAAACAGTGTTACCCTTTTTGCTGCCAGTGGTCAAGAAGCGAGACGGGAGGGGGCACCCCCTCCCGCATGTGCTACCTGACGGTCGCCTCGCCCCGGAGCACCAGGCCGTGCGCCACGTCCAGCGTGATGACCGCTCCGTCGGCGATGCGCCTCGTCGCCTCGGCGGCGCCGACGATCACCGGCTTGCCCAGGGAGATGCCGGCCACCGCCGCGTGGGAGGTAAGGCCGCCCTCCTCGGTCACGATGCCCGCCGCCCGCTCCATCGCCGGGACGTAGGCGGCATCGGTGAAGCGGGTGACGAGGATCTCGCCCGGCTGCACCGCATCCAGGTCGTCCTCGGAGAGCACCAGGCGCGCCCGGCCCGTGACCGGCTGGCGGCCGATGCCGGTGCCCTGCGCCAGCACATCCGCCACGGTGTGGACCTTGATCAGGTTGGTGGTGCCCTTGACGCCCAGGGGCAGGCCGGCGGTGATGATGATCAGGTCGCCGTTCTTCACGACGCCGGAGGCCAGGGCGCCCTCCACGGCGCGCTGGGTCAGGTCCTCGGAGCCCACGGCCTCGGGCATGACCACCGGGATGACGCCCCAGACCAGCCGGAGCTGGCGCGCCACCTCCGGCGAGGGGGTGACGGCGATGACAGGGCAGGACGGGCGGTACTTGGAGACCATGCGGGCCGTGAAGCCCGAGGTCGTGGCCGAGACGATGGCGGAGGCGCCCAGGTCGCTGGCGGTGGTCACCGTGGCGTGCGAGATGGCCTCGGTCACGGTGTCGAGCTTGCCGAACCGGCCGCGCCGGGAGAGCATCGCCGAGTGGTCCAGGGCCTCCTCGGTCCGGCGGGCGATGGAGGCCATCACCTTCACCGCCTCCACCGGGTACTGGCCGGCGGCCGACTCGGCGGAGAGCATGATCGCGTCGGTGCCGTCCATGATGGCGTTGGCCACGTCGGAGGCCTCGGCACGGGTCGGGCGGGGCTTGGTGACCATCGACTCCAGCATCTGCGTGGCGGTGATCACGGGCTTGCCCATGGCGTTGGCCCGCTCGATCATCTGCTTCTGCATCAGCGGGACCTCTTCGGTGGGGACCTCCACGCCCAGGTCGCCGCGCGCGACCATCAGGCCGTCGGAGACCTGCAGGATCGCCTCCAGGTTGTCGAAGCCCTCCTGGGACTCGACCTTGGAGATGATCTGCTGGTGGCCCCCCGCCTGCTCGATCACCCGGCGGATGTCGAGCACGTCCTGCGCCTTCCGGATAAAGGAGCCGGCGACGAAGTCGACGCCCATCTCGACGCCGAAGCGGATGTCCTCCTCGTCCTTCTCCGAGAGCGCCGGCAGCGAGACCTTGGTGCCCGGCAGGTTCACCTTCTTGCGGTCGGAGAGCTGGCCGCCCACGATGACCCGGCAGAGGATCTCGGTCGGGCGCACCTCGACGGCCTGGAAGGTCAGGTTGCCGTCGTCCAGGAGGAGGTAGCCGCCCTCGGGCACATCGTTCACGATGCCCGGGTACTGCACCCACACCCGCTCCTGGTTGCCCACGCACTTCTCGGTCGTGAGGGTGAAGAAGTCGCCTTCCCGCAGCAGGATCTTACCGTTTTCAAAGGTACCGATACGAATTTCAGGCCCCTTAAGGTCGATCATGATGCCGACGTCCTTGCCCACCCGGCGCCCAGCCTCGCGGATGTTGGCAATCCGCCGCCGGTGCTCCTCCTGGGTGCCGTGGCTGAAGTTCAGCCGGCAGACGTCGACGCCGGCCTCGATCAGCCGGGTCAGCACCTCAACCCGCTCGCTGGCGGGGCCGATGGTCGCAACAATCTTGGTCTTCCGCAGCATTGTAGCTATATCACCTCGTCGGTTTAGATCGCGAGAACCTCAGCCAGGTCGAGCAGCTCCTCGGGGATCTCCTTGCGCCGGTCCAGCACGCTCGCGAGGGGAGCCGCGACCAGCTCGTTGTCCACCTCGCCCACGAACAGGCCGCCCCGGCCCTCGACCAGCAGCTCGACCGCCCGGGCGCCCATGCGGGAGGCCAGCATCGCGTCGGCGGCGGTGGGCGCCCCGCCCCGCTGGATGTGCCCCAGCACGGTGACGCGCGTGTCGTAGCCGGTCCGCTCGCGGATCTCCCGGCCCACGTCGAATCCGGACCCCACGCCCTCAGCCACGATGATCAGCGAGTGGCGCTTGCCGCGCTCCACGCCCCGCTTCAGGCGGGCGACGACCTCCTCGATGGGCAGCGGCCGCTCGGGGAGCAGGATCGACTCCGCACCGCCCGCCAGGCCGGCCGCCAGGGCAATCCAGCCGGAGTGGCGGCCCATGACCTCCAGCACGAAGGTGCGATCGTGGGAGGTGGCCGTGTCGCGGATCTTGCGGATGGCTTCGAGACAGGTGTTCACCGCCGTATCGAAGCCGATGGTGCGGTCGGTGCCGTAGATGTCGTTGTCGATCGTGCCGGGCACGCCGATGGCCGGCAGCCCGAGCTCGGTCAGGCGGATCGCCCCGCGGAACGAGCCGTCGCCGCCGATTACCACCATGCCGTCGATCCCGGCGGCCCGGGCCTTCTCCACGGCCTCGCGCTGCCCCTCCGGCGTCATGAACCGGTCGCTGCGCGCGGTCTGCAGAACCGTTCCACCGCGATGGATGATGTCGCCGACGGAACTGATGTCCAGGTCAATGAAGTCGCCGGCGATGAGTCCGGCGTAACCATGGCGAACGCCAACCACCTGCACCCCCAGCGAAACGCCCCGCCGCACAACCGCGCGGACGGCGGCGTTCATGCCGGGAGCATCGCCCCCACTGGTCAGAACACCAACCCTGCGAATTCCGGGCAATCTCCTCACCATCCCTGATACGTCTGGCAATCTTGCATCCGCACTACGACTGAGAGTCCCGCACGCGCCCTGCCCGCGGCTGCAGGCTTCCATGCGGGTCAGCGTTCGGCTGAAACCCTCTGCGCCCGGCAACGGTGGCGTTAGTATTCCCTGAGGGTACCGCGCCCGGCCTGCCAGGACGCTGGGTCGATGCGTACTTGCAGGTATTCGGTACGTTGGTGCGGAATTTCCTTCTTGTGTCGGCAACTTTGTTAGGTCTGTCTACAAAAGTCGGTGAGGGCTGTGGCAAGAGGCGGCGCCGGGTGCATCAGCCCCAGCGCCGCCAGCCACGCTACCGGCAAGAGAGGTGTTACCTTATGTCTGACCTGTTGCGACGCATGGAAGAAGCCCGGGCAGCCATCGCCGCGCGGGGCGGCGTGAGCCCGAAGGTCGGGCTCATCCTCGGCTCCGGGCTGGGCGACCTGGCCGACCAGATCGAGGGCGCCGTGCGCATCCCCTACGGTGAGATTCCCCACTTCCCGGTCTCCACCGTGCCGGGACACGCGGGGCAGCTGGTCATCGGCCACCTGGAGGGGCAGCCGGTGGTGGCCATGCAGGGGCGCGTCCACTTCTACGAGGGGTACACGATGGAGCAGGTCACCTTCCCCGTGCGCGTGATGCGCGCCCTGGGCGTGGAGACGCTGATCGTCACCTGCGCTGCCGGCGGCCTCAACCCCGCCTTCTCGGCCGGCGACCTCATGCTGATCGTCGACCACATCAACATGATGGGGCAGGACCCGTTGCGGGGTCCCAACGCGGATGAACTCGGCCCCCGCTTCCCCGCGATGGTGGACGCCTACACCCCGGAGCTCCGCAAGCTGGCGCTTGCGGTGGCGGACGAGCTCGGCGTTGCGCTCCGCCAGGGCGTCTACTCGCCCATCTCCGGCCCGTCGTTCAACACCAGCGCCGAGCTGCGCATGCTGCAGCGGCTGGGCAGCGACGCGGTGGGCATGTCCACCGTTCCCGAGGTCGTGGTGGCCCGGCACATGGGCCTGCGCGTGCTGGGGGTGGCCTGCATCACCGACATGGCGCTGCCGGACGAGCCCATCCACCTCACCCACGAGCAGGTGATGGAGGTCGCCCTGCGCACCAAGCCGCGGTTCCAGAGCCTGATCCGGGGCGTCCTGCGCCGGATGGCGGCCATCTAGCTCGGATCGGCCAGCAGGTGCATGACCCAGGCGCTGTTGCGGATGACGTGCTGCGCCTCCTCGTACTCCGCCTCCAGCTGGCGCAGCTGCGCGTGGACCTCCCCCAGCCAGCGGAGCAGTTCGGCGTAGTGGACCGAATCCGTGGCGGTTGACGTGAGCCGCTGCGACAGGTCGGCCGCCCGTGCCCGGGCGCTGGCCAGCCGCGGCTCCAGTTCCTTCACCTTGGCGATCGCCCGGATGCGCTGGTTGATGAGATCGGTCGGGGTGCCGATGCCCTGCTGGATCGGCGCCCCATCTCTCTGTGTACCCTCAACGGCCCGCGGCGCCGCCTGGGCCTGCGCCTGCAGGTGGGCCGCCTCGTTGTCCCGCAGTGCCCGCCGCGCCCGCTCCGCCACACTCTCGAGCGTCTCGTGAGCCTGGCTCATCTCGATCGCCTCCCCTTCCCTCTCGTTCCCTGTGTTGCTATTATATGGTTTGTTCCATCTTCTGACAAGGGGGCGAATCGCCTGGACTCCCTCCCGCTCCCACAGCCGTTCACCGACCGGATGCGCCGGCTGCTGGGCGACGAGTATGAAGCCTTCGCCGCCACCTACGGCGAGCCGCGCACCCACGGGCTGCGGGTCAACCGGCTGAAGACCGACCCCGCGGCCCTCGCGGCGCGCCTCGGCATGCCGGTCGACCCCGTGCCCTGGACCGCCGACGGCCTCTACTTCCCCGCCAGCCTGCGGCCGGGACGCCACCCCCTCCACGCCGCGGGGCTCTACTACATGCAGGAGCCCAGCGCCATGGCGGTCGCACCGCTGTTGGCGCCGCGGCCGGGCGAGCGGGTGCTCGACCTCGCCGCCGCGCCGGGCGGCAAGACCACCCACCTGGCGGCGCTCATGGAGAACAGGGGCCTGCTGGTGGCCAACGAGGTCCACCCCGCCCGGGCTCGGTCGCTGCTGGAGAACGTGGAGCGCATGGGCATCACGTGCGCGGTGGTGCTGAACGAGCGGCCCGACCGGCTCGCCCGCAGCCTGCCCGGCTTCTTCGACCGCATCCTGGTCGACGCGCCCTGCTCGGGCGAGGGCATGTTCCGCAAGCTGCCCGAGGCCCGCGAATCGTGGCGGCCCGACCTGCCGTCATCCTGCGCCCGGGTGCAGGGACAGATCCTCGACGATGCGGTGGCCATGCTCCGCCCCGGCGGCCTCCTCGTCTACTCGACGTGCACCTTCGCCCCGGAGGAGAACGAGGAGGTGCTGCTGCAGCTGCTCACCCGCCACCCGGAGCTGCGGCTCCTCGACCTGCCCGCGGTTCCCGGGATCGCGCCCGCACGGCCCGACTGGACGTCCGACCCGGACCGCGCCGCCGCCCTGGGGGTCCACCGGGCCGGGCGGCTCTGGCCGCACCGGCTGCGGGGCGAGGGGCACTTCGTCGCGCTGCTGCAGAAGTTGGATGAGGCCGGGTCTCCAGGCGAGGCCGGCCCGTGGGGAACACCCGAGTCCGCGGGCCGGGCTCCGGCCGAGTCGGCGGGACGGACCCCGGCGGAGTCGGCAGGCCGGACCCCGACCGGAAAGGGGCGGATCCGAGCCGGTCGGGCAACGCAGGAGGCACAGGGCTGGGCGCCGGCCAGGCGGGAGGCCCTGGGCGCCTTCGCGGCGTTCTGCCGCGAGGCGCTCTCGCCCGAGGGCGCCGACGCACTGCAGTCGGGGGAGATCGCCCAGCACGGTGATTGGCTCTACCGGCCCCCCGAAGGCAGCGAGGCGCTCGCCGGGCTCCACGTCCTCCGGGCCGGCTTGCAGCTGGGCCTCGCCCGCAAGGGCCGCTTCGAGCCGGCGCACGCCCTGGCGCTGGCGCTCCGGCCGGAACTGGTCCGCCAGACCTGCGACCTCGCCGCCGGCTCGCCCGCGGCCCTGGCCTACCTGCGGGGCGAGACCCTGCCGGCCAGCGATCAGAAGGGCTGGACCCTCGTCACCGTCGACGGGTTCCCGCTGGGCTGGGCGAGGGCGTCAGACGGCGTGCTGAAGAACCACTATCCCAAGGGGCTGCGCTGGCTCTCCTCCCCACCGCCGGCCGGGGACGGGGAGGACTGATCCCCTGCCGTTGCGGCAGGGCTGTCGGCCACGGTGGCGCGTTCTACCCCAGAGCCACGCCGGTTGTGCGGCGTGGCTCATTTTCGCGCGCAACGAGGCAGGCGGCGGCTCACCGGAGTCTCGGGACCGACCGTTTTCGAGTTGCACTCAGCGGCCGAAGTCGAAAACGATCGGTCTCCAGATGCTGCGGGGTGCCTGTCCCATGCCGATTTCCCCGGCACGTTGCCTGGGCTGCGCCAGTGCACAGCCGTAAGCGGGCTTGGCGCCGAGAGTGCGCCGCACTCAGGGGTATCTGGGCGCTCGGGGGAATCCGGGAACCGGTGGTTTTCTCCTTGCACCCAGCGGCCGAAGTCGAAAACCGGCGGCCTCCAGCTGCTGCGGGGCACCTGTCCCATGCCGATTTCCCCGGCACGTTGCCTGGGCTGCGCCAGTGCACAGCCGCAAGCGGGCTCGGCGCCGGCAGTGCACCGCACGCAGAGGTATCCGGGCGCTTGGGGGCATCCGGGAACCGGTGGTTTTCCACTTGCACCCAGCGGCCGGAGTCGAAAACCAGCGGCCTCCGGACGCTGCGGAGCGCCTGGTCTGCGCCCCTCCGTGTTGCTTGCGCTGCGCCAAACGGGGCGACCGCGAGGCGCAACGCCTGCGCACCGCAACGATGCGCTGAGCCCGCAGTACGCCGCGCGCATGGCAGCCCGGGTACCGACGATCTTCGCGTTACCCAGCCAATCGAAGTCAAAATCGAGCCGTCGCGTGCGCTCGTGATCCGCAGGCACGCGAAACGCAGCGGATATGCCTGGGCTGCTCACAGGACACGCATCGGACAAGCATGCCGGTACGCGTTGGGCCGCACGGACGGCCGGATGCGACCCCGGGACAAAACAGGGGCTGTCCCGCAGATTGCTCTGCCGGGACAGCCCGGTTGTGTGCGTATGTGACTACTTCTTTTCCCGCTTGGCGATGCCCATGGTGGTCAACTGCTTGGGCGAGAGGATGTGGTCGACCTCCTCCTCCGTCAGCAGCCCCTTCTCCACGACGATCTCCCGCACCGGCCGGCCGGTGCGCACAGCCTCGCGGGCGACCTCGGCGGCGTTCTTGTACCCGACGATCGGGTTGATGGCGGTGACGAGGCCGACGGAGTTCTCCACCATCTCGCGGCACCGCTCCTTGTTGGCGGTGATCCCGCGCACGCAGCGGTCGGCGAAGAGGCCGACGCAGTTGGCCAGCGAATCCAGGCTGCTGAACAGCGCGTAGGCGAGCACCGGCTCCATGACGTTCAGCTCCAGCTGGCCCGCCTCGGCCGCCAGGGTGATGGTCAGGTCGTTGCCCATCACCAGGAAGCAGGTCTGGTTGAGCACCTCCGCCATGACCGGGTTCACCTTGCCCGGCATGATGGAGGAGCCGGGCTGCATCTCGGGCAGGTTGATCTCCTTCAGGCCGCAGCGGGGACCGGAGGCCATCAGGCGCAGGTCGTTGGCGATCTTCGAGAGCGCCACGGCCAGGGCCTTCAGGGAACCGCTCACCGCCACGAAGCCGTCGAGGGCATGGGTGGCGTCGACCAGGTCGACGGGCTCACGCAGCGGGCGGCCGGTGATCTGGCTCAGGAAGGAGATGACCAACGGCGGATACTTCGGATCCGCGTTCAGGCCGGTGCCCACGGCGGTGGCGCCCATGTTGACCTCGTACAGGCCCTGGACGGAGGTGGCCACGCGCCGGCGGCAGCGCTCCACCGTGGTGGCCCAGGCCTTGAACTCCTGGCCCAGCCGGATGGGAACGGCGTCCTGCAGGTGGGTGCGGCCCATCTTGACGACGTCGTCGAACTCGACGGCCTTGGCCCGCAGCTCCTCCTCCAGCCCGACCAGGCGCTCGATCAGGACGTCGGTCCGGTCCAGGACCGCGAGCCGCAGCGCGGTGGGGAAGGCGTCGTTGGTGGACTGGGCGAAGTTGACGTGGTCGTTGGGCGAGACGATCTTGTAGTCGCCCTTCTGGCCGCCCAGGATCTCGATGGCCCGGTTGGCGATGACCTCGTTGGCGTTCATGTTGGCCGACGTGCCCGCGCCGCCCTGGATCGGGTCGACGGGGAACTGGTCGGCGAACTTCCCGGCGATGATCTCGTCACAGGCCTGCACGATGGCGTTGGTGACATCTGCAGGGAGGTAGCCGAGCTGGTGGTTGGCCTGGGCCGCGGCCTTCTTCACCTGGGCCAGCGCCTTCACCAGCGCGGGGTGGAGCTTCTGTCCCGTGATGCGGAAGTTCTCGAGGGCGCGAGCGGTCTGTACGCCGTAGTAGACGTCAGCCGGAATCTCTTTCTCGCCCAGAAAGTCACGTTCGATGCGGGTTTTCTGCATAGCTTAGTCCTCCTGGTTCGTACAGTGATTGCCTGTTGCACCGCGTTCCAACCTGATGCTAGCACTCTTTTTCACAAGCCACAACCTCGCCGGTATGCCCATATCCGGACACTGTCCATCCCATTCTTAAGCCCCACCGCTCGGCAGGCAGAAGGCACTAGTACAGGCTCTGGAACCATGTCCCTTAGGGCTGGCTGGCGCGCCCGGCGACCGCCAGCGCCTGGTCCAGGTCGGCGATGATGTCCTCCGGGTCCTCGAGGCCGACGGAGAGCCTGATGAGGCCGTCGGTGATGCCGGCCAAGGCCCGCGCCTCGGGCGGAACCACCGCATGGGTCATGGACGCGGGGTGCTGAATCAGCGTGTCGGTGTCGCCCAGCGAGACGGCCACGGTGCAGAGCCGTACGGCGTTGAGCAGCGCACGGCCCGCCGCGATCCCGCCCATCACCTCGAACGACATGATGCCGCCGAAGCCGTCCATCTGACGCCTGGCCAGCTCGTGGTGCGGTGCGGACTCCAGCCCGGGGTAGTAGACCCGCATGACCATGGGGTGCTGCTCGAGGAAGCGGGCGACGCGCAGTGCGTTCTCGCTGTGCCGCTGCATGCGGATGTGGAGCGTCTTCAGCCCCCTGAGCAGCAGCCAGGCGTCGAACGGGGAGATGATGCCCCCGAAGTTCTTCAGCGTCGTGCGGCGGATCTCCGCCATCACCTGCGCCGGGCCGGCGGCCAGTCCGGCCACGACGTCGCCGTGCCCGCCGATGTACTTGGTGGCGCTGTGGATCACGATGTCCGCCCCGTGCTCCAGCGGCCGCTGCAGGAAGGGCGACATAAAAGTATTGTCCACCACGACGGTGATCCCATGCCCGTGCGCGAGGTCGGCCAGCGCGCGAATATCGGCCAGCCGCATCGTGGGGTTGGCCGGGGTCTCAAAGAGCAGCAGTCGCGTATTGGGGCGGATCGCGGCCGCAACCGTTTCGGTGCGGGAAGTGTCAACCGGGGTGGCCTCCACGCCGAACCGGCGCATCACCTCCATCAGAAAGTCGAACGTACACCCGTAGATCGGGCTGCCGAACAGCACGTGGTCGCCGGCGCTGACGAGTGCCGTGACGGTGGAGGCGATGGCCGCCATGCCCGAGCCAAACGCCACGGCGTCCTCCGCACCCTCGAGGTCCGCCAGCTTCTCCTCGAGGGCTGCCACGGTGGGATTGCCCAGCCTGGTGTAGATGTAGCCGGGCTCCTCTCCGGCGAAGCGGGCCGCGCCCTGCTCGGCGCTGGAGAAGGCGAAGGTAGAGGTCTGGTAGATCGGGGTCGCGATGGAACCCGTGGCGGGGTCGGGGCGCTGGCCTGCGTGGACGCATCGGGTCGACAGGCGACCGTGTCGGGTCACTTCCATGGCAAAGCACCTCCGGTTGCATGATGATCCCGTCATCCCATGCCTATGCGGCGGCCCGTTGCGACGCCAGAGGGTGTGCTTAAGATTTCGACATGCGTCAACCGCAACCTGTCGCGACCGTCCCGATCGCGGCGCTGTACAGCGCCACCCTGTTAGCGCGCCGGCGCGTCCCGCCGGCCCGTGGGGACGGTCCGCGTGCCGGCGGCGGGCGGCGGACAGCGAGATGGCCGGAGAGCGGGGAGCCTGGGCTGTCCTCCCGAGAACATCCAGAAATAGCAGAAGAGAGCAACTTCCTGTTGCTCTCTTCAAAATTCTTAATGTAAAATGCTCCTAGCTTCGCTACATGCGCTTGTGGCGAACCGCAAGAGGGCGGGGGCGCTGTTCGGGGTCGCCCCACTCGCAGTGCACCTTCGGCCGTACGACGGTCAGCCGCTGCTGCCGCTCGACGAACAGCCGGGTCAGCTCGGGGTCGAACTGCGTGCCGGCTCCCCTCCGGAGCTCCTCCAGCGCCTGGTCCACGGACAGCGCGGGGGCGTAAGGGCGGGGCGTGATCATCGAGTCGAAGGCGTCACAGATGGCGATCACCCGGGAGACCCAGGGGATGTCCTCACCCTGCAGTCCATCGGGATACCCACGGCCGTCGAACCACTCGTGGTGGTGGCGCACGGCCCCGGCCAGGTCGGCCAGGGCGGGGATCCGGGAGAGGATATCGGCCCCGCGGGCCGCATGCTCACACACCGTCTCGATTTCGGAAGCCGTGAGCCAGCCTTCCTTGGTCAGCAAGGCGTCCGGGATCTCCAGCTTGCCGATGTCGTGCAGCAGCGCGGAGAGCGATACCAGCCGGACCTCCTTGCGGGAGAGCCGCAAGTGCGTGGCGAAGTATTCTGCAATCCGTGACACCCTGCCGAGATGCTGGTACGTGGGCGCATGCTTGGCGGCCATCCGGGCCAGCAGGGGGCGGGCGACCATCGGATGTCGGGAGATGGGTTCGCAGCCGCCCCCTTCTGTGGACGGCGGTTGCACCGCCATAGACGCCCTCCTCAAGTTTAGTGTTAAGATGTTAGCGGAGGCTAGCGACGGGAGTGACAGATTCAGTGCCAAAGCAGCCGATGATGCACGGTGGGGCGGTATAGGCAAGAGCGCTGGAGGCCAGTGTCGCGACCAGAGCCGTCGTGACCACGAGAACGGTGATGAGCCGACGCATCTCGGAATCCCTCCCAGCGAAATGTGGCCCATGGGGCGGGCCTGCAGTGGTTTCATCGTAGAACGAAAGACGTTACAACGTCGTTACCGAGGAGGGGATAAGCCTGAACGCAGAGAGAGAGCTCCCGCTCGCGACGAAGCTCCTCCGGCCCAAGGCCGCGCGGTTCTACCTGCCGCGGCCGCACCTGGCGGAGCTGCTCCGTGAGGGGCTGTCGCGCCGGCTGACCGTGCTCCTGGCCAGCGCCGGGCACGGCAAGACCTCCACGCTGGCCAGCTTCGCCGCCGAGGCTGGGGTGCCCGTGCTCTGGATCCAGCTGGACCCCGCCGACAGCCAGGTGTACACGTTCCTCCGCTACCTGGCGCTGGGGATCCAGCAGGAGCTGGGCGGCGGGAACAGCCTCCTGCGCGCCCTGGAGAACGGCGGCCCGCTGGAGGACCCCGTCCCCCTCCTCCTGGCCGACCTGCAGGCCTGCCCGGGCCACCACATGATCGTGCTGGACGACTTCCACCTGATCGACCGGGAGTCGCCGGTCGTCGGGCTGATCCAGCGGCTGCTGCAGTACCTGGGCGAGCAGACCCACCTGTACGTCTGCTCCCGCACGGCGCTGCCCTTCTCCACCGCCCGGCTCAAGGTCATCCAGGAGGCCGGGGAGATCACGGAGGACGACCTCCGCTTCTCCCGGGAGGAGATCACCGCCTTCCTCTCCGGCCTGACCGGCCAGGACGCGTCGCCGGAGGAGCTGGAGCAGGTGGAGCACCTGACCGAGGGCTGGTCGGCGGCGCTGGTACTGCTGGCCTCCGCGGCGCGGCGGCGCGGGGGCCTCGGCCCGCTGCTCTCGGGCGGGCTTCCCGGCGACCTCTTCGCCTATCTGGCCGAGGAGGTGCTGGGCAGCCTGGACCCCCACATGCAGGCCTTCATGGAGGAGAGTTCCATCCTGGACGTCCTCAGCCCCACCATCTGTGATGAGGTGCTGGAGCGGCAGGACTCGGCGGCGATGCTGAACCAGCTCTCCAGCTCCTCCCTGCTGGTCATCCAGGTGGGGCCGGACGCCTACCGGTACCACCACCTGCTGCAGCGATTCCTGCAGGACCGGCTGCGGGCGCGCGAGTCCGGCGACTTCGCGCGGCTCTGCAAGCAGGCCGGCGACTGGTACGTCCAGCGCGAGGAGCCGGAGGAGGCGGTGAAGCACTACCTGCGGGGCGGCTGGCTCCAGGAGGCGGCGGGCCTGGCGGAGAGCCTGGCCCCGGAGTGGCTGCGCGCCCACCGGCTGGAGCGGCTGCAGACCCTGCTGGCCGAGCTGCCGCAGTCCATCAAGGAGCAGTACCCGTGGATCACCCTCTGCGAGGCGCGCTACCTGCTGCACTCGGGCCAGGGCGACCACGCGGTGGGGATGGCGCGGCTGGCGCTCCGGGCCTTCGGCGAGTACGGCGACCGGCGCGGCCAGTTCCACGCCCACATGCTCCTGGCCGACTGCTTCGCGGTGCGCCAGGAGTTCGCCGCGGGCGAGGCCGAGCTGGCCAAGGCCAAGGAGCTGCTGGAACCCGACTTCCGGCACGAGGAGGCCCTGCTGCTGCTCCGCCGGGCGGGGCTGGCGTACATGGCCGACCGCGACCCCAGCGAGGCGGAGGCCGACCTCCGACGGTCGCTCGCGCTCTACGTCGAACTGGGCGACCTGCTGGGCGAGGCAGCCGTCTCGGACCTGCTGGGCGTCGTGCGGGCGCAGCAGGGCGACTACGGCACGGCCATCCAGCTGCTGGAGCGGACGGTGGAGATCGCCCGCTCGCTGGGCGAGCCCGCGCACGAGGTCGGCATCAACCTCGCGTGGGTCTACCTGGAGGTGGGCCGCTTCGCGGACGTGGTGGCGCTCTGCGAGCCGATCCTCGCCTCCTCCGCCCGCAAGATGCGGCGCCTGTATGCCGGAATGTACTTACTCGTCGCCTACACGCGCCTGGCCGAGTTCGCAAAGGCCGCCGCGCTGGCCTCGACCGTCAACGCCCTGGTAGAGGAGACCGGGTCGGCGGAGGCGAAGACCGCCCTCACCGCGAACCTGGCCTGCCTCTACCGCCTGGCCGGCCAGAGCCAGGCCTCGGTCCCCTTCGCCAACGAGGCGCTGCACCTGGCCCGGGCGGGCGACCTGTCGCACCTCCAGTTCCCGATCCGCACCCATGCGGTCTTGCTACACCTGTTCTACACAGGAAACGCGGGGAAGGCCGCGCAGATCGCCGAGCGCACCCTCGTCCGGCAGGACAAGCAGGCCACCGTGCTGCAGCGCGTGATCCTCACCCTCGCGCTGGCCGTGGCCCGCTTCCGCCTGACCCGCACGGAGTCGCGGCCCGAGGCGGTGCGCATCCTGCAGGACGGCCTCACCGACTGCCAGCGCCGGGGCGCCGAGTTCTTCGTGCTGCACGAGTGGCAGCTGGCGCTGGCCGCCGTGATCTACGGCCTCGCGTACGACGTTCAGGCCGAGTTCTGCCTCAGGCTGATCCGCAAGATGGCCGAGGATCTGCCCCGTCCGGTGCGGCAGGCCGGCATCCCCGTGGCCGATCCGGAGCTGCGCGTGCTGCCGGCGGCATGGCAGGCCCTGCCGGACGACGAGATCCGCGAGACCTTCGCCTCCCTGCTCACGGCCAGCGACCGGAAGCGGGTCGTCACCCTGGCCACCGGCCCCTCGCCGCTCACGATCCAGGTGCTGGGGCCGCTGGCCGTCACCGTGGGCGACACCGCGATCGACGTGCGGGCGCTCAAGCGGCGCAAGAGCGGCCAGTTGCTCACCCTGCTGGTCGCCAACGAGGGGCCCCTGCCCCGGGAGCAGGTGATCGAGCAGCTCTGGCCGGACCTGGACGCCAGCGCGGCCGACACCTCGCTCCGGGTGTCGCTCCACCACCTGCGCCGCCTGCTGGAGCCCCATCTCGGGGGCAAGGCCAAGTCTCGCTACATTCACACGGAAGGCGGGCTCGTGTGGTTCAGCCGGCATCCCGAGGTGCAGATCGACCTGGACCGCTTCCGCGAGGCGCTGCGCCGGGCGGACGAGGCCAGGGAGGCCGGCAACCCCAGGGAGGCGGCCGGCCACCTGGAGGCGGCCTGCCGGCTCTACCAGGGCGACCTGCTGGCCGACGATCCCTACACGCTGAGCGAGCTGCGCGAGCACTGGCGCGCCCGCTACGCCGAAGCGCTGGACTGGTTGGGCGAGTACTACTGGCACGAGGCGGGCGTCCCGAGCCGGGCCATCACCTCCTTCCAGCGCCGCCTGGCCCTCGACGACAGCCACGAGCCCACCCACCAGTCGCTGATCCGGATCTATTTGGAGACCGGCCAGATCGACCGCGCCCGGCAGCAGTACGCCGCGTGCCGGGAGGCGCTGGCCAGCCAGCTGGGCGTCGAGCCGTCGGCGTCGACGGAGGCGCTGCACCAGCTCGCCATCGCAATGGAAAACGAGGGGCAGCCCGGACCGGAGCCGCCCGCCGCCCCCCGCAAACGCAAGTAGAAACCGAGGGGGCAGCCCTGGCCGACGGCCGCCCCCGCGGGTGCATGGAGAAAACGAGGGGGCAGCCCGGTCCGGAGCCGCCGGCCGACCCTGCAAGGCGCAGATGAACCGGATCCCCCGGCGGGACACAGCCGGGGGATCCGCTTTTCGTACGCTGTATGCTCTCCGGGGCACACGGCCCCTCGTCAGCAGCCCGCTCAGGTGAAGCGCGGAGCCGGCGCCGAGGAGGCTGCCGAACCGCCCCCGCCCACGTGGGAGGCGCAGGACGAAACCAGCACGCGGGTGCTGCCCTTGCAGTGCGGGCAGACCACCTCGTCGCGCCGGCTGTAGGCCACCAGCTCCTCGAACCGGTGGCCGCACTGCTCACACTCGAAGCGATAGAACGGCACCCCAAGTCACCTCGCCCAGCTACCTCTGCAAGTACGTCTGCAAGATCCACAGGGCTCCTGCCAGGAGCCACACGATCACACCAGGTCAGACCGGCGGCAGGACACGCCTGCCTTTCCGCGGGGCACCTCAGGCGCCCGTGCTGCAGGTCTCCCCTCGCCTCGCCACCGCTCGTCCACTCCCTCGCTGACCCTATACCCCGTACGGTATAAAGATAGACCGGTCGCCGCGCTCGTGTCAAGTCCCGCCCATGCGCTTCCTCGGCTGGCAGCGAGCCGCCATCATGCCCAGGTATTGATCATGGCCCGGCCAACCCCGCACTTTTACACTTGGAGGTAGCTGCGTATATGAATCGGAGGGTCATGTAGTGGATTCGCTTACCCATATGCTGATGGGCCACGCGCTGGGCGCGCTGGCCACGACCGTGACGCCTGAAGCGGGCCCCGGCGTCTACTGGGCGGCCTTCCTGGGCAACTCGCTTCCAGACCTGGACGTCCCCGTCAGCCTCCTGCTGCGCCGGGGCATCACGCTGCACCGCACATTTACGCACACCCTGGCCGGAGCGGTCGCCCTCACCGCGGGCACCGCACTCGCGCTGCGGGCGCGCTTTCCCGCGTCCAGCCTGCTGCTCCTGGGCCTCTGGACGCTGCTGGGCATCCTCGCACACCTGGCGGTCGACGGCCTGAACCTGTTCGGCGTGCGGCCATTCTGGCCCGTCAGCGACCGCCGCCTGGAAGTGGGCGTGCTGCACATCACCGACCCCGTCCTCCTGCTCATGCTGGGGCTTCCGGCGCTGGGCGCGGCCGCCGGCTGGAACCCCGTCTCCTGGGTGGGCAGCTCCTTCCTCGTCATGTGGGCGTACGTGCTGACCCGCATCCGCGCCGCCAACCGGCTGATCAGGGAGCTGCTGGACGAGGGAGCCCGGCGGGCCCGCATCGTGCCCTGGTACAGCTCGTGGCGCTACATCGCCGAGACCGACTACGGCGTCGAGTTCGGCCGCTGGCACCGGGGCGAGCGCATCGTGCTGGAGACCTTCCCCCGCTGGGAGGACCCGCGCATCGCCGCCTCGCTCTCCGACCCCCGTGTCAGCCAGTTCCTGTGCGAGGCCGAGTATCCCGTCGCCCGGGTGGAGGCGCACGAGGTGGTCTGGAGCGACGCCCTCCGCCGCCTGCGGGCCGACTTCCGGCCGCTGCGCATCCCGGTGGAGTCGTGAGATCAGCATCCTGGCGGGCCGCTGAGCCGCCCCTCTGAGCCCCTCTGCCTGGGGACGGAGGGGCGTTCTTCTTGTCCGAGCGATTCCTCCGCCTGACGGAAGTCGATTCCTGTCGGGAATGGTACGACCATGCTCGGCCCCTTCGGGGTTCGCGTATCGGTGAAGCAGCCGACGCACACGTCGTGAGGAGGGTGAACATAACCATGCGCAGGAACCCGAAGCTCGGTGCTGCGCTCCTCGGCCTGCTCCTGTTCCTCCCCGCCTGTACCGGCCGCCCCGCAGCGGACCCGGCCGCCGCCACCCCGCCACCTGCCCGGAAGGCAGGGGCCGTCGAGATTCTCAACGTCTCCTACGACCCCACCCGCGAGTTCTACGAGGAGTTCAACGCCGCCTTCGCCCGGCACTACGAGGCCGAAACCGGCCGCAAGGTCACGGTGAAGCAGTCCCACGGCGGCTCGGGCAAGCAGGCCCGCTCCGTGATCGACGGGCTGGAGGCCGACGTGGTCACGCTGGCCCTGGCGTACGACATCGATGCGCTGGCCGAAGCGGGGCTGATCCCGGAGGACTGGCAGGCCAGGCTGCCCCAGAACAGCGCCCCGTACACGTCCACCATCGTCTTCCTGGTGCGCAAGGGGAACCCCATGGACATCAGGGACTGGGATGACCTTGCCCGCCCGGGCGTCTCGGTGATCACGCCGAACCCGAAGACTTCGGGGGGCGCCCGGTGGAACTACCTGGCGGCGTGGGGGTATGCGCTCCGGCAGTACGGCGGCGACGAGGCCGCGGCCCGGGAGTTCGTGGCGCAGATCTTCCGGAACGTCCCGGTGCTGGACTCGGGGGCCCGGGGCGCCACCATCACCTTCGTGGAGCGCGGCATCGGCGACGTGCTGATCTCGTGGGAGAACGAGGCCTTCCTCGCCCTGAACGAGCTGGGAGGTGACCAGTTCGAGATCGTGGTCCCCTCGCTCTCCATCCTGGCGGAGCCGCCGGTGACGGTGGTGGACCGGGTGGTCGACAAGCGGGGCACGCGCGACGTGGCCCAGGCATACCTTGAGTACCTCTACAGCGAGGAGGGTCAGGAGCTGGCCGCCCGCCACTACTACCGCCCGCGGATGGAGGAGATCGCCCGGAAGTACGCCTCGCGGTTCCCGGACATCGAGCTCTTCACCATCGAGGAGGTTTTCGGCGGGTGGAAGGAGGCGCAGCGGATCCACTTCGCCGACGGCGGCGTCTTCGACCAGCTCTACCAACCCCGCTGAACTGCGGAAGGAGCGGTTGCGGTGCGGCGGAACGATCGTTCCATTCTGCCGGGGTTCGGCCTCTCCCTGGGCTTTACCGTGGTCTACCTCAGCCTGCTGGTGCTGATCCCCCTGTCGACGCTGGTGCTGAAGAGCGCCAGCCTGACTTGGCAGCAGTTCTGGGCCGAGATCACGTCCCCCAGGGTGCTGGCGGCCTACCGGCTCAGCTTCATCGCCTCGGGCTCCGCGGCGTTCATCAACGCCATCTTCGGGCTGGTGGTGGCCTGGGTGCTCACCCGCTACCGGTTCCCGGGCCGGGCGGTCATCGACGGCCTGGTCGATCTGCCCTTCGCCCTGCCCACCGCCGTGGGCGGCGTGGCGCTGACGGCGCTCTACGCGCCCAACGGATGGATCGGCCAACTCCTGGGCCGGATGGGCGTGAAGGCCGCCTTCACCCCGCTCGGGATCGTGATCGCGCTGACCTTCATCGGCCTGCCCTTCGTCGTGCGGACCGTGCAGCCCGTCCTGCAGGCCGTGAGCGGCGAGACGGAGGAGGCAGCGGCCACCCTTGGCGCCTCCCGGTGGGCGACGTTCACCCGGGTGATCCTGCCCTCCATCCTGCCGGCGCTCCTCACCGGCTTCGCCCTGGCCTTTGCGCGCGGGCTGGGCGAATATGGCTCGGTGGTCTTCATATCCGGCAACATGCCCATGAAGACCGAGATCGCCCCGCTCCTGATCATGACCAAGCTGGAGCAGTTCGACTACGCCGGGGCTACGGCCATCGCGGTGGGGATGCTGGTGCTCTCGTTTGCGCTCCTCCTGGCTATCAACGCCATACAATGGTCCAGCCACCGGGGTGCCGGCGATGCGTGAGTCAGCCCATGCCGAGCCCGCGCTGGTGCGCTGGATCCTGATCGCCACAGCCCTGTTCTTCCTGGCCTTGTTCCTCATCGCACCGGTCGTCGTGGTGTTCGTGGAGGCGTTCCAGAAGGGGTGGGCTGGCTACGTGTCAGCCATCCGTGACCCCGACGCCCTGGCCGCGCTGCGCCTCACGCTCACGGTCACCGCCATCGTGGTGCCGGTGAACCTCGTCGCCGGTCTCTCGGCCGCCTGGGCCCTCACCAGGTTCCGGTTTCCCGGAAAGAGCCTGCTGATCGCCCTGATCGACCTGCCCTTCGCCGTCTCTCCGGTGGTGACCGGCCTGATGTTCGTGCTCCTCTTCGGCTCCCATGGGGTGCTGGGACCGTGGCTGGCCGAACGGGGCCTCAAGGTGATCTTCGCCACCCCGGGCATCGTGCTGGCCACACTCTTCGTCACCCTCCCCATCATCGCGCGGGAGCTGATCCCGCTGATGCAGGTGCAGGGGGCCGACGAGGAGGAAGCGGCCCTCTCCCTCGGGGCCAACGCGTGGCAGACGTTCTGGCGGGTCACCCTGCCCAAGCTGCGGTGGGGCCTGCTCTACGGCGTGGTGCTCTGCAGCGCCCGGTCCATGGGGGAGTTCGGCGCGGTGTCGGTGGTGTCGGGGCACATCCGGGGCCGCACCAACACCCTTCCGCTCCACGTCGAGATTCTCTACAACGAGTACGACTTCACCGGCGCCTTCGCCGTTGCCTCGCTGCTGACCCTGCTGGCCCTCGTCACGCTGGTTGCGAAGGGTGTGGTGGAGTGGCGCTCGGAGAGACCAAATCCTGAGCGGAGAGAGGGAAAATGAGCATTCAGGTTCGTCACCTGATGAAGCGGTTCGGTGACTTCGCCGCCCTGCGGGATGTGAGTCTCGACATACCCGACGGCAAACTGGTCGCCCTGCTGGGCCCGTCCGGTTCAGGCAAGACCACCCTGCTGCGCATCATTGCAGGGCTGGAGCAGCAGGACGAGGGTGTGGTGCTGTTCGACGGCAAGAACTATACCTACCGCAACTTCCGGGAACGCAGGGTGGGCTTCGTCTTCCAGCACTACGCGCTGTTCTACCACACCACCGTGTTCGAGAACGTGGCGTTCGGCCTCCGGGTCAAGCCCAGGGCACAGCGGCCGTCGGAGGCCGAGATCCGCAGAAGGGTGCAGGACCTGCTGCAGCTCGTCCATCTCGAGGGCATGGCGGATCGGTACCCGTCGCAGCTCTCAGGCGGCCAGCGACAGCGGGTGGCGCTGGCCCGGGCGCTGGCCATCGAGCCCAAGGTCCTGCTCCTGGATGAGCCCTTCGGCGCCCTCGACGCCAAGGTGCGCGAGGAGCTGCGGCGCTGGCTGCGGCGGCTCCACGACGAGCTGCACATCACCACGGTACTCGTCACCCACGACCAGGATGAGGCGCTGGAGGTGGCCGACCAGATCGTGGTGATGAACCAGGGGCGCGTGGAGCAGATCGGCACGCCCGAGGAGGTCTACGAGCACCCGGTCAACCCCTTCGTCTGCCAGTTCCTGGGCGGCACCAACGTCCTGCCCGGCCGCCTCGACCGGGGTCGGATGCGCATCGGCCCCCTGGAGGTGGAGGTCCCCGGGCACCAGGATGTGCGGGACACCCCGGCGCTGGGCTACGTCCGGCCTCACGAGCTGGTGGTGCACAGGGATGCCGTCGGCGAGGGCGGCGGACTGCCCATGCTCGTGAAGAACATCCACGTGATCGGCCCCCTGGTGCGCGTGGAGCTGGGCCGGACCGACACCGGCGAGTCGATCGAGGCGGAGCTGGCGAAGGACCGGTTCCGGGAGCTGGGGCTCACCGTGGGCGAGAGCGTGTTCGTGACGCCGCGCCGGCTGCGGGTGTTCCTGGGCGACGCCGAGGTCGGCCTGGCTCATTAGGAAAAGGAGGCCCGGTGGCAGTCCACCGGGCCTCCTCATGTGCGTGTACGCAAGCGACTAGGCGACTGAGATCACCTGGTAGCCCTCGTCCTCGATGGCCGCCTTGACCGCCTCGAGGTCCACGTTCCCGTCGAACCGGGCCTCCCCGACCTTCACCTCGAGGTTCTCGATGCCCGGGATGGCAGACAGCGCCCGCTTGACGCCCATCACGCAGTGGTTGCAGCTCATGCCCGCGATCTTGACGGTGGTCATCCTGAAACTCACGCTCCTCCTCGCCGGTGGTACACGTACCCCCTGCAGTTTCGCAAGCCTTGATGTACCCCTACGGGGTACGGGTTCACAGATCCATCGTAAACCCTCGCACCGCAAACCGTCAATACCTGATCCAGGCCGCGGCGCACCGCGGCATCAGCCGGCGGTGAGCCGCTCCTTCGTCCAGCTGGTCAGCACCCGGCAGCCCGTCTCGGTGACGACCACGTCGTCCTCGATGCGCACGCCGCCCACGCCGGGCAGGTAGACGCCGGGCTCGATGGTGACCACGTTGCCCGGCCGCAGGCGCTTCGGGTTTCCAGCCACCACGTAGGGCTCCTCGTGGATCTCGAGCCCGAGCCCGTGGCCGGTGCGGTGGATGAAGTACTCGCCGTAGCCCGCCTCCTCGATCACGCGCCGGGCCGCGCGGTCCACGTCGCCCAGGGCGACGCCCGGCTTCACCGCGGCGATGGCCGCGCGGTTGGCCGCCAGCACCACGTCGTAGACCCGGGCCAGCTCCTCCGGCCACTCGCCGCAGCAGACGGTGCGGGTGATGTCGGAGCGGTATCCCCGGTACAGCGCCCCGAAGTCCATCAGGACCACCTGACCGCGCTCCAGCACGCGGTCGCCGGTCTCGCCGTGGGGCAGGGCGGAGGCCGGGCCGAAGAGCACGTGGGTCGGGAAGGCGACCCCCTCTGCCCCGGCGGCGGCCATGGCGTCCTCGAGCGTGCGGGCGAGCTCCCGCTCGGTGATGCCGGGACGGATGGCCTTCATCGCCACGTCCAGCGCCGGTCCCAGGAGGTCGGCTGCCCTCTGGATCCGCGCGACCTCGTCGTCGCCCTTGCACTCCCGCAGGTCAGACAGCACCGGGCTCAGGTCGGCCACCGAGCCCAGGAGGGCGCCGGGCGCCAGTCCGAGGGCGCCGGCCACCCGCACCAGCTGGCCGACGGGGAACGCCTCCTGCTCCAGCGCGAGCGCGCCGCCGCCCGCGCCGGCCTCCCGCAGCAGCCCGGCGAGCCGGGCGAAGGGATCCTCGCCGTCGCTCCAGGTGACCAGCCGCAGGGCGGTCGCCGCGCGGGCGCTCTCCTCCTCCAGCGCCGGCAGCAGCAGCACGGGGTCGCCGTCGGCGGGGACGAGCAGCCCCGAGAACCGCTTGCTGGGGTTGGACCAGCCGGTCAGGTAGCGCATGCTGGTAGGGTGCGTCACCAGCCCGGCCGCCATGCCGAGCCGGCGCAGCGCCGCGCGTATCGCCCCGAACCGGGCGTTGCTCTCGTTCACGGTCGTTGCCTCCTTCGCACATTTGCGTCCAGGACTGCTTCTGCCCCGGCGGCGGCTCCTCCTCCCAGTTTACACTCGTTGACCGTTCGCTATCGGCATGCTTACACTGAGTGGGCAAGGAGGATGCCAGACTCATGACGGATCTCCCCGTTCGCATGCTTGCACTGGACATGGACGGAACGCTGCTCCGCTCAGACGAGACGATCTCCCCGCGGAACCAGGCGGCCGTGGCCGCCTGCCTCGAGCGGGACATTGCGGTCGTGCTGGCCACGGGACGCTTCTACCCGGGCGTCACGCCGTACCTGAACTGCTGGCCCGGCAGCCCGATATGGGTCGCCGCCTGCAACGGGGCGCTGCTCTACGCCCCCGGGGAGGACGAGCCCTTCAGCACCCGGGTCGTGGACCCGTCCCTGGCGCGCGCGGTGGTCGCCTGGGCCGGCGCGCAGGGCGTCTACGTGAAGGTCTACGTCGACGACCTGGTCCTGGTCAACAGGATGACGGAGGAGACCCGGGCCTTTATGCGGCGGTACGGGCCGCGGGTCCGGGTGGAGCGGGATCTCGCGGCCGCGCTGCAGCGGGGAGCCGCCAAGATCCTCCTCTTCGCCGACGTGAACGAGATCCCGGCGCTGGAACGGGAGGTGTGTGCGCGCTGGGGCGCCGGGCTGGAGGTGACGGGCTCGGAACCCTACGTGCTGGAGCTGACGGCCCCCGGCGCCACGAAGGGCGACGCGCTCCGAACCCTGGCGGAGCGGCTGGGGATCGACCGCAGACAGGTGGCCGCCATCGGCAATGAGCGCAACGACCTGTCGATGATCCTCTGGGCGGGCCGCGGGGCCACGGTGCAGAATGCGAACGCGGCGGTGCGGGAGGTGGCGCCGCGGGTGGTCGGCCACCACGACGCGGACGGCGTGGCCGAGTTCATTGAATCCTTCCTGGCCCCGCCCGGGGCGGTGTAGGCGAGGCGGCGCAGCCTGTCCGGCTGCGCCGCCTTCCCATTCCGCTGCCTATTCCGGCTCCTCGGCTCCGGATCCCGGCTCCCCGCCGGCCTCGCCGCCGCCGAGGGATGCGATCGACTGCGCCAGGCCGGCCGAGACCTGCTGCAGCCGCCCGGCCATCTCCCGCAGCGCGGTCTGCGCCTCGACCACCTTCTCCATCTGGTTGCGGATGTCGCTCACCATGGCCGAGACCTCGCTGATCCCGCTCGAGATGGCCTCGACCGATTCCAGCGCCCGCTCCGTGGAAGCCGCCATCTCCTCGGACGAGGCGGTGTTCTCCTCCACCACCGCGGCCACGTTCTGCATGGCCCCGGCGATGTGGCGGACGCGCGCGGCGGTGGGCTCCAGCGTCTCGCGGACGATCTGGTCCACCGCGGCCGCCGAGGTCTGGCTGGCGGCGAGGATCTGGTCCAGGCTCTCCCGGGCCTGGCCGCCCGAGGCCACGCCGTCCTGCGCCAGGGCGCGGGTCTCGCGCATGGCGCTGACCGTCTGCTCGATCAGGCTGAGCGTCGTGCCGATCAGCTGGCCGATCTCCTGGGTGGACTGGGCCGAGCGCTCCGCCAGCCGGCGGACCTCGCTGGCGACCACCGCGAAGCCCCGCCCGTGCTCGCCCGCCCTGGCCGCCTCGATGGCGGCGTTCAGGGCCAGCAGGTTGGTCTGCTCCGCGATCTCGGAGATGGTGGAGGAGATCTCGTTGATCGAGCGGGAGTGCTGGCCCAGCCGCTCCACCAGCGCAACGGCCCGCTCGGCGTTCTCGGCGATCCGCTGCACCCCCTCCAAGGTGGCCCGCAGAGCCTCGTCGCCCTCCCGGACGAGCCGGAACGTCTGCTCCGCCGCCTGCCGGGCCGCCTCGCCCTGCGCCAGGCTCGCGGCGCCGGCGCGGTCGATCTCGTCGACCATCGCCATCATCCGGTCGATGTGGCTGGACTGCTCCTGTGCGCCGCGGGCGATGCCCTCGGCGGCCTGGCTCAGGTCGGCCATGCCCCGTCCGACCTCGGTGGACTGCTGCTGCAGGTCGCCGGCCACAGCCGCGCCCGCATCCGTGCGGGCCGCCACGTCAGCCGCGAGCCCGGCCGTCCGGTCGGCGGAGGAGAGGAGCGACGCGCTCAGCGCAGCGACCTCGCGGGCGGCCCCGGCCACGTGGGCCGTGGCCTGCCGCACGCGCGCCAGCAGCCCGTTGAGGCTGTCCGCCATCCTGCCCACCTCGTCGCGCGCGGGGGCCGTGAAGGTCGTGGACAGGTCGCCGGCATCCAGCGCCGCGGAGAACTGCAGCAGCGGCCGGCTGATGGTCCGCCTGGCCAGCCACCAGGGCAGCAGCGCGCCGATCAGCAGCGCGGCAACCCCGATGGTGATGCCGGCGCCGGTGGCCAACTGGAATGCGCCCGCCACCTGCTCGAAGTGCTCCTCCGGAATGCCCACATAGGCGCTGGCGATCACCTGGCCGCTGAAATCGGTGATGGGCGTGTAGATGGTCTTCTGCCAGTGGTCCACCACCACCGCCCTGCCCTGGTAGGCCTCACCCCTCCTGATGTGCTCCATCACCGCGTCGGAGAAGATCGTACCCACCGCCCGCTCCACCGACCCCTGCCGGCGGACGTTGGTGGTGATGCGGATGCCGTCCAGCGCGATGGTGGCGGTGAGCGGCGTGCCGTCCGGAGACCGCCGCTGCACCTCGTCGACGATGGCGGGGTCGTTGTTCAGGATGTCGGCGAGCACCACGGCCCCGACGATGCGGCCGTCCGCCCCCCGGACGGGTGCCGCCGCGGCCAGGGCCAGCGCGTCGCCCAGCACCGTTCCGGTCAGCTCGTGGTGCGCCCCGGGCGTCTCGATGACGTTGACGGGCACCTGCTGCCGCACCACCGCCCGCTCCGGCTGCAGGTCCGCCGCCGCCACCCGGACCGCGGAGGTAATGGTCATGCCGTCCTTCAGGACCGCCTCGACCATGCCGCCGTACGACACCCTGTCGCCGGGCTGCGCGCCGTAACGGTACCGCACCCGCCCGGTGGCGTCTACCACCAGGAGCACGTCCGCCTGGCCCGTCATCGCCTTGCCGAACTGCTCCAGCGCGGCGGTGGAGGCGCTCGCCCCGGTCGCGACGCCGGCCACCTCGCCGCCGGCGAGCAGAGCGCTCGCGGCCGACCGGAGCGACTCGAGCCGGCCCTCGATCGCGGAGTGGTGGACCTGAATCGCAAGCTGCAGGGTGGTGTTCGCCTGGCGGTCGATATCGCGCGTCACGGCGTCCCGCAGGTAGGCGCTGGTCCCCACCAGGCCGATCGCGGGCAGGGCAACCGCCAGCAGCGTGATCAACACCACTCGGAGGGCGAGCGAGCTGCGGCGAACTAGACCGACTTGCATGGTGTAGACCAGCCCCTTCAAAGTATAGTCTAGTTTAGATTACTCCGACGGCGAGCCCATTCCCTCTATTACTATTAGTTACATTGACTCAAGTCAACAGGTTGATTCTGTACGTATCGACCCGTCCGATCGACCTCCTCTGGAGGCAGTACCTGAGCAACAATGGGCACGGGACGGGCAGTCCGCCCGTCCCGCTCCTTCCTTCAATACTATATGGCCCGCCGGTGGCGTTCCGGCCGGTCAGTGGCCGTGCCCGGAACCGCCCAGGTACGCCTCCCGCACAGCCGGGTGCGACTGCAGCTCCGCCGCCGGGCCGGAGAGGACGACCCGCCCCGTCTCCAGCACGTAGGCCCGGTGCGCGATGGAGAGCGCCATGGCCGCGTTCTGCTCCACCAGCAGGATGGTCGTGCCGCGCTTGTTCAGCTCGGCGATGATGCCGAAGATCTCCTGCACCAGCCGCGGCGCGAGGCCCATGGAGGGCTCGTCCAGCAGGAGCAGCTTGGGCTGCAGCATGAGCGCACGCCCCAGCGCCAACATCTGCTGCTCGCCGCCGGACAGGGTCGACGCCTTTTGGAACTCGCGCTCCTTCAGCCGGGGGAACCGCTCGAACACCTCCGCCAGGTTCTTGTGGAAGGTGTCGGGCCTGGCGATGTAGGCGCCCAGTTCCAGGTTCTCGCGGACCGTCAGGTCGGGGAAGACCCGCCGCCCCTCCGGCACGTGGCCGATGCCCATCGCCACGATCTGGTGGGCCGGAACCCGGGTGATGTCGGTGCCCTGGAAGCGGATCGTGCCGCTCTTGGGCCGGTTGAGCCCCGAGATCGCCCGCAGGGTGGTGGACTTGCCGGCGCCGTTGGCGCCGATCAGGGTAACGATTTCGCCCTCGTTCACCTCGAGGGAGACGCCGTGCAGCGCCTGGATGTTGCCATAGGCAACCTGGAGGTCTTGCACCTGCAGGATCATTCGGCCACCGCCTTTCCGAGGTAGGCCTCGAGCACCCGGGGGTTCGCCTGAATCTCGGCCGGCGTACCCCTGGCGATGATCTGGCCGAAGTCCAGCACCACCAGCCGCTCGCAGAGGTTCATCACCAGGCCCATCTGGTGCTCGATGAGCAGCACGGTCAGGTCGAACTCCTGCTTCACCTTGCGGATCAGCTCGACCAGCTGGCCGACCTCCGAGGGGTTCATGCCCGCGGCCGGCTCGTCCAGCAGCAGCAGCTTGGGCCGGGTGGCCAGGGCCCGGGCGATCTCCAGCCGGCGCTGGGCGCCGTACGGCAGGGAGCCCGCCTTCTCGTGGCGCCGGTCGGCCAGGTTCATCCGCTCCAGCAGCGCCTCGGCCTCCTCGGTGAGCTCCCGCTCGCGCCGGGCGAACCGGGGCGTGCGCACGAAGGAGTCGAGGAGGTTGTAGCCGCACCGGGGGTGCATCACCGCCCGGACGTTGTCCAGGACAGTCATCTCCTTGAACAGCCGGATGTTCTGGAAGGTGCGGGCGACGCCCATCTGGGTGATCTGGAAGGGCTTGCGGTCGTTGATCACGCGGCCCTCAAGGACCACCTCGCCCAGGGTGGGCGGGAAGACGCCGGTGATCACGTTGAAGACGGTGGTCTTGCCGGCGCCGTTGGGCCCGATCAGGCCCACCAGCTCGCCCTTCTCCAGGGTCAGTTCGAAGTCGACCAGGGCCTTCAGGCCGCCGAAGTGGCGGGAGACCTTACGGCATTCAAGCAGCGCCACGGGCGTTCCCTCCCTTCGGACGGCGGACGAAGAGCCGGTCCAGGCTGAACTCCCATCCGCCCATCAGCCCCTGCGGCCGAAGGATCATCAATACGATGAGTGCGAGGGCGTAGACGACGCCGCGCCACTCCAGGAACTGCTGGCCCAGCACGTCGCGCAGGATCTCCTGCAGGAAGACGACGCCGATGGCGGCCACCACCGTTCCCGTCAGGCTGCCCAGGCCGCCCAGCACCACGATCAGCAGCACGTCGAACGACTTCAGGAAGAAGAAGTTGCTGGGGTGCAGGAAGCTGTAGAGATGGGCGTAGAGTCCGCCGCCCAGCCCGGCCATGCCGCAGCCCAGGGTGAAGGCCAGCATCTTGAACCGGGTGGTGTCGATGCCCATGATGTCGGCGGCGATCTCGTCCTCCCGCACGCTGATGCAGGCCAGCCCGTGGCTGGAGTTGATCAGGTTGCGGGCGAGCCAGATCACCAGGACCGCGCACCAGAAGACCCAGGTGAAGGTGGTGATGCGCGGGATGCCCATCATGCCCATGGAGCCGCCCAGGAGCTTCGAGATCTTGTCGCTGTTGTCGAACAGCACCTTGACGATCACGCCGAATCCCAGCGTGGCGATGCCCAGGTAGTCCGACCGCAGCCGGAGGATGGGCAGGCCGATCAGGAAGCCGATCAGCGCAGCGGCCAGGGTGCCCGCGATCAGGCCCAGCACGAAGTTGAGCGGCGTGCCGCCATAGGCCTTGGTGATGAAGGCGCCCACGTAGGCGCCGACGCCGTAGAAGGCGGCGTGGCCCAGCGAGAACTGGCCGGCGAAGCCGTAGATCAGGCTGAGGCCCACCGCCGAAATGGTCGTGATCAGGGCCAGGTCCAGGATCAGGCCCCAGTAGGTCGTGATCACCCCGGCCCTGCGCAGGAAGTAGATCACGACGTAGAGGGCGACGACCAGGGCGAAAGAGAGAATGCTCTTCTTCTGCATCTGCGCCACCCCCTACACCTTCTCCGGTCCGGCCTTGCCGAGCAGACCCGCCGGGCGGACCAGCAGCACGAGGATCAGCAGGGCGAAGGCGACGGCGTCCTTGAAGTCGGTGGTGATGTAGGCTGCCGTCAGCACCTCGGCCTGCCCCATCAGCACCGCGCCCAGCAGGGCGCCGGGGATGGAGCCGATGCCGCCGAGCACCGCCGCGGTGAATGCCTTCAGGCCGGGCATGATGCCCATGTACGGCCAGATCTGCGGATACGCCGCGGCCAGGAGCGCGCCGGCGGCGGCGGCGAGGGCGGAGCCGATGGCGAAGGTGAAGGCGATCACCTGGTTCACGTTGATCCCCATCAGCCGGGCGGCGTCCATGTCCATCGAGACCGCCCGCATCGCCTTGCCGATCTTGGTCCGGTAGACCACGAGCTGCAGGATCGCGACCAGGATCAGCGTGGAGACGATGATCAGCACCTGAACGCTGCTCACCTTCACCCCGAAGAGGTTCCACTGGGCCCGCGGGATCATGGCCGGGAACTGGCGGTAGTCCGGGCCGAAGGCGATCCGCAGGCTCGAGAAGTTCTCAATGAAGAGCGAGACGCCGATCGCGGTGATGAGCGCCGCGATGCGCGGCGCCCCCTTCTCCCGCAGGGGCCGATAGGCCAGCCGCTCGATCACCACGCCCAGCAAAGCACAGGTGACCATACCGACCAGGATGGCGACGGGCCACGGGATCCCCCGGACCAGCCCGAAGAAGGTGACAAAGGCGCCCACCATGATGACATCTCCATGGGCGAAGTTGATCAGTTTGATGATGCCGTAGACCATGGTGTAGCCCACCGCGATCAAGGCGTAGACAAATCCGAGTTGGAGGCCGTTGACCACCTGCTCTAGTAACTGGCCCATAGGCCCGCCTCCTTATGAATGCGGATAGGCCAGGGCCAGGCCGCCACCGGCCAGGCCCTGGCACGACGCCGGAATGCTTACGGGTTGACGGTGGTGACGAAACCGTAGGTCTTGTCGGCCTTCACCTGAAGGATGGTCGCGGCCTTGATCGGGTTGCCCTTCTCGTCGAAGGAGATCGAGCCGCCGACGGCCTGGAAGCCCTTCAGGTCCTGGATGGCCTGACGGATCTTGTCGGTGTCGTCGGTCCCCGCGATGCGGATCGCCTCGAGCATGATGTTGGTGGCGTCATAGGTCAGAGCAGCGAAGGAGTCGGGCTTGGTGCCGTACTTGGCCTCGAAGTCCTTGACGAACTTCTGGACCGCCGGGCTGGGATCGTCAGCCGAGTAATGGGCGGTGAAGTAGTTGCCGTCCAGCGTACCGAAGTCCAGGTCGGTGGAGTCCCAGCCGTCGCCGCCGAGCATGGGCACGTCCAGGCCCTTGTCCTTGGCGGCCTTGGCCAGCAGGGAGACCTTGTTGTAGTAGTCGGGCAGGTAGAGCATGTCGGGCTTCAGCGCAGCGACGTTGGTCATCACGGCGGAGAAGTCGGTGTCGTCCTGGGAGTAGGACTCCCACGCCACGATCTGGCCGCCGCCGGCCTCGAACTCAGCCCGGAACGACTCGGCGAGGCCCACGGTGTACGGGTTGCCCTTGTCGTAGAAGACCGCGGCGGTCTTGACGCCCAGGTCGTTCAGGGCGAACTTCGCGGCCACCTGACCCTGGAACGGGTCGATGAAGCAGGCGCGGAAGACGAAGGGCTTCCGGCTGCCGTCGTCGTTGACGGTGACGCCCTCGGCGGTCGCGGTGCCGGTGATCATCGGGATCTTGTTCTCGTTGGCCACGATGCCGACCGGGATGGTGACGCCGGAGGTGACGGAGCCGATGATGGCCTTGACGCCGTCCTGGGTGATCATGCGGGTCGCGATGTTGACGCCCTCGGTGGAGTCGCCCTTGTCGTCGCCGGAGACGGCCTCGACCTTGAAGTCGCCGGCCTTGTAGCCAGCCTGCTCAAGTGCGAGCTCGAAGCCCATCTTGGAGGACTCGCCGAAAGTCTTCACGTTGCCCGTCAGCGGCGCGATCAGGCCGATCTTGATGACCTTCTCAGCCGAGCCGGAGCCGGAACCGGAACCGGAGCTGCTGCTCGAGCTCGAGCTGCTGCTGGAGCTCGACCCGGGGCCGGTGCTGGTACCCGGAGCCTGCGAACCGCCACAAGCCGCGAGCACGAACATGGAGACTACCAGGAGCCCAACCAGTGCACGCTTCATGCTGACCCCCCTCATTCTCTGAAAACCCCTCTCTGTCTGCCTTATCACGGGATTCTCCCGGATATTAGGTAGTGTATATTCTCTAATGGGTCAAAAAGTCCTTTCGCTCGCGGCGAGAGATTTTTTGGTGGTAGCGAACTGTAGTGCTAAAGGTGATGAAAAGGGGCGTGAGGCACATATAGTGATCATGTTGGGACGATCGTGATGGAGGGGATGCGCGTGCGGAACCTGGTGATGGCCTGCCTCGCCGGCCTTGCGGCGCTGGCGCTGGCCGGCTGCGGCCTGGCCGGGCGGGCGGTCGAGAGTGCGACGGAAAGGGTCATCCAGAGCGCCACGGAGAAGATCGTCGAGGGCGCCTCTGGGATCTCCGTGGACGTGGATGACGGCTCCATCACGATCACCGGCCCGGAAGGCCAGGCGATCACGCTGAGCGGCGACAGCGCCGAGGACAGGCTGGTCGCCGGCTTCCCGCTGCCCGTCTACGACGGGGCCAAGGTGGTCGGGTCTGGGCGGGTGACGACCAACGGCAAGACCACCTACAGCGCCGAGCTCAGCTTCACCGGCGACGCCATGGCGGTGGCCGACTTCTACGAGGAGGCGCTGAAGGAGATGGGCATCGAGGTGAGCCGCTCGGAGATGGAGATCGATGGCGAGATCATGGTTATGCTCTCGGGCGAGTCCGAGACCAGGTCGGGCCTGATCACCATCACGCGCAAGGAGTCGGAGAAGGCCGGCACCGCCAACCTCCTGATCGGCGACAAGTAGCCGAGGCCGCGCCCGCAAGAACGCAGGCGAGCCCCCGGAGAGGGGCTCGCCTTGGTGTTCTCCTACTCCTCCCCCCACACGTACAGGGGAGGCACCGCCTCGAGTTCGCCCAGCCGGCGGGCGTGCTCGTAGAAGGCCAGCAGCCCCCGGCGGTAGCGGGGCCCGAACTCGTGGCGGATCAGGTCGAAGTAGTCGTCCGCGACCGCCCGGGGCAGTCCCCGGCGGGCCATCGCCTCCTCCACCATGTCCGGGCGGTGGTCCCAGGCGTACTCCTGGGAGGCGTTGAACAGCCGGGTGACCTGGCGCAGGGCGCCCGGGTTGGCCTCGGCCAGCTCCCGGCGGGCCACCCAGAGGGCGTAGACCATCGGGTGGCCCGTGAAGGCCTTCCACTCTGCCCCCAGGTCGGTGCAGGGGACCTCCGGATGGTTCAGCGCCGCCAGCAGGGCGTCGTCGCCGATCAGCAGTGCGGCGTCGTGCTCCGCCAGCATGGCCTCCAGGTCGGGGGGAGCCACCCGGTACGCCGGCCGCACGCCGTACCGCTGCTCCAGGATGATCCGGGTCAGCACCACCGAGGTGGCGGACGAGGCGGTGAGCGCCACCGGGCGGCCGTCCAGCTCGGCCAGGGGCCGCCGGTGGAAGAGCAGGATCGACGCCACCCTGCCGTCGGCGCTGATGGAGAGGCCGGGGATGATCACGCAGTCCGCCGCGTGGCGGGCGTACTCGATGCTGGAGATGGGCGTGACGTCGAGGCGCCCCTCCAGGAAGGCCCGGTTGAGCACCGAGGGCGGCCCCTTCTCCACGGTCACGTCCAGCTCCACAGCCCCCCGCTCGATGCCGAAGTAGACGGGCAGGCAGTTCAGGTAGTCGATGTAGCCGAGCCGGATCGACGGGGCCGCCTGCGCCACCGGTGCGCCGGGGCTGCCGCCGGGCCGCGCCGTGCGCCCCGGCCCGGGCAGATGTTCACCCATCCTGGTCTGCCCCCCTTAGTAGATCTCGAGGATCTCATAGAATGTGTTCCGCTTCGCCGGGACCCGGCCGGCGTCCCGGATCAGCCGGATGGCATCGGACGGCGTGGCGTGGAAGACCGTGCCCGCCGCGGCCACGACGTTCTCCTCCATCATGGTGCCGCCGAAGTCGTTGCAGCCACAGTCCAGGCTGATCTGGCCGATGCGCACGCCCTGGGTGACCCACGAGGCCTGGATGTTCTCGATGTTGTCCAGGAAGATCCGGGCCACAGCCAGGGTGCGCAGGTACTCGTAGCTGGAGGTGGTCACGCCGTTGTGCAGCCCCTCCGCCACCAGCGGTGTGTTCCCGGGCTGGAAGGTCCAGCAGATGAAGGACCAGAAGACGCCGCGGCCGTGCCGCTCGGCGGTCCGGTCCTGGACCTCCCGGAGCCTCAGGAGGTGCTCCACCCGCTCTTCCAGCGTCTCCACGTGGCCGAACATCATGGTGGAGGAGCCGCGCAGGCCGACGTCGGCGATGATCTCGTAGGTGGCCAGCCAGTCGGCGGCCGGGTCCTTCAGGGGGGCGATGATGCGGCGGGGCCGGTCGGCCAGCACCTCGCCGCCGGCGCCGGGCACCGAGTCGAGGCCCGCCTCCCGGAGCCGCTCCACCACCTCCCGCACCGGCATCTTGTACGCCCGGGCGAAGTGGCGGATCTCGGAGACCGAGAAGGAGTGGATGGCGATCTGGGGGTAGTGCCGCTTGATCAGCCGGCACATCTCGGTGTAGTAGTCGAAGGGCAGCTTCGGGTGGTGGCCGCCCTGGATGAGCACCTGCGTGCCCCCGGACGCGGCCAGCTCGCCTACCTTCTGCAGGATCTGCTCGTGGCTCAGCACCCAGGCGTCGCTGTCCTTCTCGTGGCGGTAGAAGGCGCAGAACTTGCAGTCCGTCACGCAGACGTTGGTGTAGTTGATGTTCCGGTCCTGGACGAAGGTCACGATGCCCCCGGGGTGGAGCCGGCGTGTGATCTCCCCGGCCACCAGGCCCAGGGAGCCCAGGTCGCCCTCCCGCATCAGCACGCAGCCCTCCTCGTAGCTGAGCCGGTGGCCGTCCAGGGCCTTGTGCAGGATGCGCTCCACCGCCGGGGTGGGCTCGGGCCGCGCGAGGGCCTCATGGATCCGCTCCAACTGCTCCATCGGCTCCGCCTGCTTCAGTGGTCTCACCTGCTCCAACGGCTCCACCGCTCACGCCCTCCCTTCCGCAGTGCGCTCGCCGGCGCCTCCGGTCTGCTGCTCATCCAGAAACTGGACGGGCACAGGCCGCCCCCTGCGACCGCCCGGGTGGAACCGGCCCTCAGCCATGGCCCGCTCGGCCCGGGAGAGGTGCACCGTCTCGACGGTGTAGCCGCGGATGGCGCCGGCGGCCACCAGATCCGGATCGGGCTCCGCCGGGTACTCCCGGATCACCTCGTACACGGTGTTCCGCTCGGCCGGGATCCGCCCGGCCTCCCAGATCATCCGGAGCAGCTGCTGCAGCTCGGTGTACTGGGCGGTCCGCGCCCCGGCCATGTGGTAGATCTTCTCCTCCCGCACGGTGCCGTCGATGTCGTTGGCGCCGAAGTGGAGGCTTACCTGCGCGATGGCTGGCGAGCTGGCGATCCAGTAGCTCTTGATGTGCGGGAAGTTGTCCAGCATGAGCCGGCCCACGGCGATCACCCGCAGGTCGTCGTAGCCCGTGGGGCCGGGCAGGTGGCCGAGGTTGGTGTTCTCGGGGTGGAAGCGCAGGGGGATGAAGGCCTGGAAGCCGCCACTCCGGTCCTGCTGCTCCCGGAGGCGCACCAGGTGGTCCACCCGCTCCTCGGGGGTCTCCACCGTGCCGTACAGCATGGTGGCGTTGGACCTGAGCCCCAGCCGGTGCGCCGTATCGTGGACGTGCAGCCACTCCTCCGCGGTCTCCTTGGGCTTGCAGATCGCCTCCCGCACCCGGGGGGCGAAGATCTCCGCCCCGCCGCCGGGAATCGACCCCAGCCCGGCTTCCTTGAGGGTGAGCAGCACCTGCTCCAGCGTGAGGCCCGAGATGCGGGTGAAGTGGATGAGCTCGATGGCGGTGAAGCACTTGAGGTGTGCGCCGGGGCAGGCCGCCTTCACCGCCCGCAGCATCTCGGGGTACCACTCCCAGGGCAGGTCGGGGTGCAGGCCGCCGACCATGTGCAGCTCGGTGGCCCCCTTCGCCACGGCCTCCCGGGCCTTGGCGACGATCTGTTCAATCGTGAGGGTGTAGGCTTTGGAGCTGCGCCGGCTCTGGCCGAAGGCGCAGAACTTGCAGTGGATGGCGCAGACGTTGGAGTAGTTGATGTGGGCGTTGTTGTTGAAGTAGACCCGGTCGCCCACGCGCATCCGCCGGGCCAGGTTGGCCAGCTGGCCCACGGCGAAGAGGCTCGGGTGGGTCATCAGGGTGACGCCGTCGTCAAAGGTCAGTCGCTGGCCCGCCACCACCTTGCGGTAGATGGGGGCCAGCCGGGAATCGAGGGTCCGTTCCAGCAGGCTGTTCCCGCCCATGTCCCGGCTCCTTTCTTCGGTCGGTACCTCCTCTACTTTAGCGGGGCGGGCCGGCCCGCAGGGGCGGATTTGGCACGATTGTCCGTTTTGTGACAGCGGTCGGCCGGTATCGCGCCGGCCGTTCCGTCATGATGGGAGGAGACGCGCACTGAGGGAGGAAGCGCCGTGAGCAGGCCCAGACTGCCCATTCTGACCAACCGGGCCGACACGCTGAAGTACGTGGACGGGGTGGTGCGGATCCTCGACCGGCGGCGGCTGCCGGAGGAGATCGTGTTCGTGGACTGCCGGAGCTACCGGGAGGTGGCGCAGGCCATCGTCGACATGGTGATCCAGGGGGCGCCGCCCCTGGCCTATGCGGCCGGCTACGGCCTGGCGCTGGCCGCACGCCAGTTCCGGACCATGCCGGCCGGGGAGTACCGGAATGCCCTTGCGCAGGCGCACCGGGAGCTGCGGGACACGCGGCCCACGGGGGCGGACATCTTCCCCCTGCTGGACCGGGCCCTGGACCTCGCCCTCTCGGCCATCGCCGAGGGGCGGGACGCCGAGGCGGCCGTCGTGGCCTTCGTCGACGCGCAGATCCGGGCGGGCGACCGCGCAGCCCGGCTGAGCGGCCGCCATGCGGCCGGACTGCTGGAGGACGGCGACCGCATCCTCACCCACTGCTTCGCCGGCGCCGCCCTGAACTACATGCTCTACTACGCCCTGGAGGCGGGGAAGCGCATCGAGCTGATCGCCACCGAGACCCGCCCCTACCTGCAGGGCGCCCGGCTGACGGCGGCCCAGGCGCGGGAGATCGGCGTGCCGGTGACGCTGGTGACGGACAACATGCCCGGCTACCTCTTCTACCGGGGGATGATCACCAAGTACGTGACCGCGGCCGACTCGATCACGCTGGACGGCCACGTCTCCAACAAGATCGGCACCTTCCAGTACGCCGTCCTGGCCCACCACTTCGGCGTGCCCTTCATCGTGCTGGGCTACGACGGCCCCGACCCCGACCGGGCGACGGCCGCCGACATCCCCATCGAGGAGCGGAACCCGGAGGAGGTCTTCTACTGCCGGGGGGTGCGCACCGCCGCCGAGGGGATCCGCGGCTACTACCCGGCGTTCGACATCACGCCGCCGCAGTACGTGAGCGTCATAGCGACAGAGAGGGGGCTGTTCACGCCCTGGAACCTGCGGGACTACTTCGCGGCGCCGGAGCCTGAGGATGCGTGAGGGGCCCGGACGGCCATGCCTGGCGGGAGGATCGGTAAGGCGGTGGAGACCGTGAGGATGGGTGGGCACTGGCAGAGCGAGTCCGTGGACACAGGCGGGCATGGGCCGGTGGAGGCCGTGAACACGGGTGGGCACGGACCGGTGGAGGCCGTGAACACGGGTGGGCACGGACCGGTGGAGGCCGTGAACACGGGCGGGCACTGGCCGGCGGAGGCCGTGAACACGGGTGGAAACGGGGCTGCGGAGGCCGTGAACACGGGCGGGCACTGGCCGGCGGAGGCCGTGAACACGGGTGGAAACGGGGCTGCGGAGGCCGTGAACACGGATGGGCACTGGCCGGCGGAGGCCGTGAACACGGGTGGGCATGGCGCGGTTAACGCCGCGGCACACGTTGACACCGTGATCATCGGCGGCACAGCGGCCTACCACCTACAGTTTGACTCGGGCTGGCTGGAACGGACGATGGAGACGCCCTACGGCCTCGCCGGCCCCTTCCGCCTCTTCGAGGTGGCGGGCCGTCCCGTGGCCTTCCTCAGCCGCCACGGGGGCGAGGGGCGCCTGGGGGTGACGCCGCCCTTCGTCAACTACCGGGCCAACGTCTGGGCCGCGCGCACCCTGGGCGCCCGGCGGATCCTGAGCTGGAACAGCGCAGGCTCGCTGGTGCGCTCCCTGCCGCCCGGGAGCCTGGCGGTGGTGTCGGACCTGATCGACTGGACCCGCCGGCGTCCCGCCAGTTTTGGGCAGGCGGTGCATCCGGATGGCGATCTCTTCGACCCGGGCCTGCGGGCGGAGCTGGTGCGGGCGGCGGCCGCCTGCGGCCACCGGGCTGCGCCGGGGGCGGTCTACGCCGCCACCGAGGGCGCACGGCTCGAGACCCGGGCCGAGATCGCCCTCCTGGCCCAGGCCGGGGCAGAGCTGGTGGGGATGACGCTGGCGCCGGAGGCCTTCCTGGCCCGGGAGCTGGGGATGGCGTACGGCTCGCTCTGCTGGGTTTCCAACTACGCCACCGGCGTGCCCTTCGACGGGCCGGAACAGCGGCTCTTCGGGCCCGAGGTGGGGCAGCTGATGTTCGAGATCATACGGCGGCTGCTGGAGGAGGAGGCGAAGCAGGATGCCTGAGGTGGTCTACATCGTCCCGCCCGGGATGGCCCCCGAGGGCCGGGTGAGCCGGCACGAGACGCCCTACGGCGCCGTGACAGATCGGGGCGGCGCCCTGATCCGGGATCAGGCGGCCGACCCGCGGGCCCTGATCTACGCGGCGAAGCAGGCGGGCGCCTGCGGAGTGCTGGCCGCGGCCACGGCTGATCCGATCAGCCCGCTGCTGGAGCCCGGCGACCTGGTGGTGCCGGCCGACGTGGTCGACCTCACCCGCCTCCTCCCGTCCACCTTCTTCGTGGGGAAGGGCTACGGCTTCATCAAGGTGGACCCGCCCTTCTGCCCGGAACTCATGGCGGCGCTGTATGAGGCTGCGCGCGCGGCGACCCCCCGGGCGTTCCGGGGGGCCACGCTGGTGGGTACGGACGGGCAGCGGGAGGCGACGCCCGCCGAGCGGCGCATGTACCGCACGTGGGGCGCTGACCTGGTTGGATCCGGCCCGGTGCCCGAGGCCTTCCTGGCCCGGGAGCTGGAGCTCTGCTACGCCGCGCTGGTGGTGGTGGAGGCCCGGCCGCCGGCAGACGGGCTCCACGCGGGGCTGCTTCCGGTCTTGGTTCGCGCGACGGAACTGGCACGCAGCCCCCGATCGTGCGCCTGCGGCCGGGCGATGGCCGGCGCACGGGCGCAGGGAGTCATCGGCGACGACTGGCGGGAGTGGACCGACCGGCACATCTGAGAACACGCCCCAAAGCCCCCTCACCCGAGGGGGCTTGTGTTGTTTAATTGAACCAAGTCACACCTGTCTATAGTCCATTACATTAGAAGCAGCCCGGTTACGCCCACCCTGGAGGACGCCTACCTGCTCCTCCTCTCCCGCGCCGGGAGTGAGCGCACATGAACACCGCGGTGCTCTGGCGCCTCTTCCTGGGCGACTTCCGCGAGCGGGTGCGGGGAGGGCGCTTCCTCCTAATCACGGCGGCCACGGCCGCCATCGGCACGCTGTTCGTCCCGGGGAACGCCGGGTACAACGTGCTGACCGTGGGCGGCTACCGCGGCGTCTACAACTCGGCGTGGGTGGGCGCATCGGTGGCACTCGTGACCAGCTTCTTCCTATCCCTCTTCGGCTTCTACCTGGTGAACGACGCGATCGGCCGGGACCGGCAGACGGGCGTCGGGCAGGTCCTGGCCGCCACGAGGATGACGCGGGCCACGTACATCCTGAGCAAGGCCACCAGCAACTTCGCGCTGCTCGCCGTCCTGGTGGGCGTGCTGGCGGTGGTCGCCGCCGGGATGCAGCTGCTCAGGGGCGAGGCGCCGGCGATCCAGCCCTGGCCCCTCCTGGCGCCCTTCCTGCTGGTGACGTTGCCGGGCATGGCCGTCGTCGCGGCGCTTGCCGTCCTGTTCGAGTCTATCCGGCCCCTCCGGGGCAGCCTCGGAAACGTCCTCTACTTCTTCGCCTGGCTGGGCCTGGTCATGGTGAGCATGAACACCACGCGGACCGACATCGGCGTGCTGGCTGTGGACACGTTCGGGGCGAACCTGCTGGTGAGCGCCATCCGTGACGCCCTGCTGAGCCAGCCGGACGTGACGGGATCGCTCTCCATCATCGAGTCCGGCACCGGAGCTCCCAGGACGTTCGTGTGGAACGGGATGGACTGGTCGCTGCCGCTGGTGGCCGCCCGGCTGGCCTGGGTTCCGGTGGCCGCGCTGATCACCGCCGCGGCCATCCCCCTGTTCGACCGGTTCAACGCCACGCCGCCCATCCGGCGGGCACCCAGGGAGCAGCGCACGTCCGACGGCCCGCCGGCCGCAGGGAGGGCGGAGGCGCCCGCGTGGCTCAAGCGGGCGCCCGAGGGACGCGCCGCCTTCCGGCTGGCCCCGATGCTGGCACAGGAGCTCCGTCTGCTGCTGAAGGGCACCAGCCTCGCGTGGTACGTGGGCGCCGCCGTCCTGATCCTGCTCACGTTCACCGTGCCGGAGGAGATGCTGCACACCTTCCGGCTGGCCGCCTGGCTCTGGCCGGTGGGGCTCTGGTCCCGGCTGGCGGCGAAGGATTACGCCTCCCGCCCGGAGGAGCTCGTCCTGGGCGCCGCCCGCACCGTGCGCCACCAGCTGCCGGCCGCCTGGCTCGCCGGGCTGCTCCTGGCGCTGGTCACCAGCAGCGGCGCCATCACCCGCCTGGCCCTGGCGCAGAGCTGGCCCCAGCTGGGCGCCTGCCTGATCGGCTGCCTCTTCGTTCCGTCGCTGGCCGTCGCCCTGGGCGCTGCGACCCGAAGCGACAAGCCCTTCCAGGTGCTCTACGTCATCATGTGGTACGCCGGTCCCGGCGACGGCGTGCACTTCCTGGACTTCATGGGCGCCCACGAGTACACCCTGCAGGCAGGCATGCCGCTCTACTTCCTGGCGCTCACGCCCATGCTGCTCCTCCTCGCCGGCTACGCCCGCCGGCGGCAGGCATACGGCGGATCATAAGCAAGGGGCTGGTCCAGTCCGGACGACTGGGCCAGCCCTCTTCCATAGCTCGCACTACGTCCGCGCCACGATCTCCCCGGTCAGGCTCGCGTCGAACCCCTGCATGGCGGTCAGCTGCGCCCGGACCCACGGGTGCTTCAGGGTCCGCTTGCCAACCTCCGTCTCCTTCCTCCGGTGGAGGAGAAGTCCTTCCGTAGGTGGAACCCTTCGTCAAGGTTTTCACCCAGGGGGGTGGTTCCATGTTCGCCGCAGAGCAAGTCCTCAAGGCCAAACTGGTTCCCCCCCGGCTCCGCCGGCACACGCTGGTCCGCCCGCGCCTTCAGGAGCGGCTGGCGGAGGCGCTGGACGTGCCGCTCACCATCCTGCAGGCCGGGCCGGGGTACGGCAAGACCACGGCCCTGGTCTCCTTCCTGGCCGAGGCGCCCTGCAGGGCCGTCTGGTACACCCTCACGCCGGACGACCTGCATCCCTTCCCCTTCCTCCTCCACCTGATCTACGCCCTGCGGATCGCCTTCCCCGAGGTGGGCGGCCGGGCGCTGCAGCTGCTCCAGCAGGGCGAGGGCCCGAACCGGTCCTGGGCGCACGTGGTGGACGCCCTGACCTCCGACCTGCTCACCGGGGCCCAGCACGAGCTGCTGATCGTCCTGGACGACTTCCACAACGTCGACGAGGGCGACCAGGTCGTGGCGCTGGTGGAGCAGTTCATCGAGCACATGCCGCACCACGTCCACCTGGTGCTGGCCACCCGTCGCCGGCCGCCGCTGGGCGGCCTGCCCCGGTGGCGGGCCCTGGCCGACGTGGTGGAGCTCACCGAGCAGGATCTGGCCTTCACCCCCGCCGAGGTGGAGGCGCTCTTCCTCGACCAGTACGGCGTGGGCCTCACCAGCGAGCAGACCGCCGCCCTCGCCCGGCGGACCGAGGGCTGGATCATCGCCCTGCAGCTGGCCTGGCAGGGGCTGCGCAAGGGGTCGACCCTCCAGGACTTCTGGGAGGGGCGGCCCAAGAACCTCGACACGCTCTTCAACTACCTGGCCCACGAGGTGCTGGACCGGCAGCGCCCCTTCGTCCGCCGCTTCCTCCTGACCACGTCCGTGCTGGAGCGCCTCCAGCCGCCGGTCTGCGACCTCCTGATGGGCGAGCCGGGCAGCGACCGCGTGCTGCAGGCGCTGGAGGAGAACGGCCTCTTCATCCAGGCCGTCGGCGACGGCGAGTTCCGCTACCACCAGCTCTTCCACCAGTTCCTCAGGACCCAGGCCCAGCAGGACCGCGAAGCTTGGCGCACCCACCACCTGACGGCGGCGCGCTACTACCTGGAGGCGGGCTGCGCCGAGGTGGCGGCGGGCCACTTCGCGGAGGTGGGCGAGTACGACCTGGCGGCCGGCGCCATTCTCAAGGCGGCAGACGGGATGATCAACGCCGGACGGGTGGAGGCGCTGGGGGCGTTCCTCTCCCGGCTGCCGCAGGAGACCTTCAGCCGGCTCCCGGAGCTGCTCCTGCGCTGCGGCGACGTCGCCCGGCTGACCAGCCGTTTCGACGACGCCCTGGCCTACTACGGCCAGGCCGCCGAGAAGTACGGCGCGCTGGGGGACGCCCGCGGGCGCTGCCTGGCGCTTATGGGCGAGGCCCGGGTCTACCTCGACACGATCTCGCCCGGCAAGGCCGACGACGTGCTGGCCGAGGCGCAGCAGCTCGTCCACGCCCTCACCGAGTACGAGCGCGCCGACCTGATGGCGCTCCTGGCCGAGAACGAGACCAACCGCGGCCGGCCCACCGACGCCGCCCGCTTCGCCAGCCTGGCCGCCGCCGGCGCCGGGGCCCGGGTGGACGACCTCCTGGAGGTGCGCGCCCTGCTGCGGACCGGCCGGCTGTCCGAGGCGATGCGCGCCCTGACGCGGCTCTCCCGGCAGGGGCTGGCCGGGGCCAGCCGCGCCCACCGGGAGGTCCCGCTGCTCATCTCGTACATCGCCGCCCTCATGGGCGACGTGCCGCTGGCGCGCACCGGCGCCGAGGAGGGCATCCGCCTCGGGCAGGAAAAGCGCTCGCCCTTCGTGGAGGGCGTCGGCCTCATGCGCCGGGCCCACGCGCTGCAGCTCAACCCGCTGGCGCCCGACGAGGCGGTGGCCGCCGAGTACCAGGCCGCCATCGCCCTGATGGAGAAGATCAACGTCACGCGCGGCAAGGCCGAGCCGCTGGCAGGACTTTCCCTGTTCTACGGCCACCGGGCCGGCAACTGGGCGCAGGCGGAGCACCACGGCCTGGAGGCGGCCCGCATCGCCCGGGCAGCCTGCGACAACTGGTTCCACGGCTACTGCCTGCTCAGCCTCGGCGCTTCGGCGGCCGCGCTGGCCCGGCCGGAGGCGGACGGCTACCTCCGGCAGGCGGAGCAGGCCTTCACCCAGACCGCCGACCCCTACGGCCTCACCATGACCCGGCTCTGGCAGGCGCTGCTGGCCCACCGCCGGCGGGACCGGGATGCCTTCGCCGCGGCGCTGCAGGCCGCCCTCGCCACCGCCCAGGAGCAGGACTACGGCTTCCTCTTCACCCGGCGGACGCTCTTCGGCCCCCAGGACCCGCAGGTCCTGATCCCGCTTCTGCACGAGGCCCGCCAGCGGTCCATCCAGGCGGCCTACGCCACCCGGCTCCTGGCGGAGATGAAGGTGGCCGACCCGGAGCACCACCCCGGCTACACCCTGCGGCTGCGCACCCTGGGCACCTTCCAGGCCTGGCGGGGGATGCAGGAGATCACACGCCGGGAGTGGCGGCGGGAGAAGGCACGCCAGCTGCTCCAGCTCTTCATCACCCACCGGGGGAAGCTGCTGCAGCGGGAGCAGATCATGGAACTGCTCTGGCCGGAGGCGGACCCCGCGGTCGCCCAGCGGGACTTCCGCGTGGCCCTCAACTCGCTGCTCACCGCCCTGGAGCCGGACCGCCCGGCCCGGGCGAACCCCTTCTACATCGTGCGGGAGGGGCAGGCCTACGGGCTCAACCCCCAGTCCGGCTACTGGCTGGACGCCGACCAGTTCGAACGGCTGGCCGCCCACGGCCTCGCCTGCGGCGAGCAGCGGCAGGAGGCGCAGGCCCGCGAGTCCTTGAGCCAGGCGGTGGAGCTCTACCAGGGCGACTTCCTGGCCGAGCTGCGGTACGAGGACTGGTGCTCGGAGGAGCGGGAGCGGCTGCAGGTGCTCTACCTGCGCGCGCTGGAGTGGCTGGCCCAGGACGCGGCCCGCCAGGGGCTCTACGAGAAGTGCGTCCGGCTCTGCGACCTAATTCTGGCCACCGACCACACCTGGGAGGAGGCGTATCGCCTCCTGATGTACAGCCACTTCCGGCTCGGCAACCGGGCGCTGGCGCTCCGCACCTACGAGCGGTGCGTGCAGAACCTGCAGGAGGAGCTGGGCATCAGCCCGATGCCCGCCACGGCACGGCTCTTCGAGCGGATCCGCAGGAGCGCCTCGCACACCGTGCGCGGCGAGGAGCGCTAGCCCCCCATCTGGTGACTGCCGTGTAACACCGCCCTGCCATCATGAAGCAGTACGCCGCGCTGATGCGTGACACCACCCTTTCGCAACGCAGGCGACCACCTCGCTGATGGGAGGGAACCACATGGCTGCGGTATCGCTTGGGAACGGTCTGCGCATCTTCTACCGGGAACGTGGCCAGGGAGGGCAGACGGTCCTGCTGATCCACGGCAACACCGCCTCTTCGCTCTGGTGGGAGCGGGTGATGGAGCACCTGCCCGGCAGCGTGCGCGTCCTTGCCCCCGACCTCCGGGGCTGCGGCGACAGCGACAAGCCGGCGCCCCCGTGGTCCATCGCCGACCTGGCCGAGGACATCTACCAGTTCACGCAGGCCCTCGGGGTCGGGCGCTGCTTCGTCGTGGGCCACTCGCTGGGCGGCGGGGTCGCCATGCAGCTGGCCGTCGCCCGCCCGGAGCTGGTGGAGCGCCTGGTGCTGATCAACTCGGCGCCCGCCGAGGGGCTGGTGACGCCGCCCGAGCGGTACGCGCAGCTGGAGGCGGCCGTGCAGATGCCCGAGCTGCTGAAGGCGGCGCTCGGCATGATGATGCCCACCGCCCCCCAGGACGAGTTCTACCGCGCCGTGCTGGAGGAGTCTGTCACCAAGTCCGCCGGCGCCCTGATCCCCAACGGGCGTGCGCTGGACGTGATGAACCTGGTGGAGCAGGTGGCCGGGCTCCGGGTGCCCACCCTCATCATCTACGGGCAGAAGGACGGCCTGGTCACGCTGGACATGATGGAGCGGACCCGGGACCAGATCCCCGGCGCCCAGCTGGAGCTCTGGCCGGACGTCGGCCACTCCGCCCCGGTCGAGGCGCCGGAGCGGCTGGCGAAGCGGCTGGTGGAGTTCTTCGGCATCTGACGTGGAGGAAATGCGGGAGGAGCACCCCGGCGTGGGTGCTCCTCGCTTCATGACGACGGGTGCATGGCTGATGGTGCGGCGCCTCACCAGGAGCCGGCCCGCTCATCGCCGCCCATCCCGGCAGAACGCCGCGATCCGCTGGAGGTCCGCGGTGACTTCCGCCCCCTCCGGCAGGGCGTCTGCTACAAGATCCCGCCAGGGGTGCCGCAGGTAAGAGAGGTCGAGCAGGGCCAGCACGCCCCGGTCCTGCGCGGTGCGGATCAGGCGCCCGGCCCCCTGCTTCAGCCTGATGAGCATCTCCGGAAGGTCGACCGCCAGGAAGGGATCCTCGCCCCGCGCCTGTGCCTGCTCCCGCCGCTCCCGGATCAGCGGGTCATGGGCCGGGAAGGGCAGGCGGGGAATGACCACGCAGGAGAGCGACTCGCCGGGGACGTCAACGCCCTCCCAGAAGGTCACCCCCACCAGGACCGAGGACGCGTCCTTCCGGAACTGCGTCAGCATGGCGCCCCGCTCGCCGTCGCCCTCGAAGAGGATCCGCCAGGGGAGTCCGGCCGAGGTCAGCGACCGGCGGTACCGCTCCAGGTCTGCCCGGCTGTTCAGGAGCACCAGCGCCCGTCCCCGCATGGCCTCGATGATCTTCACGGTCTCGGCGACGTCATCGGCCTCCTCCGCCGGGCGGTAGACCAGCACCTGCTCCGCCAGGTTGAACGGTACGCCCACCCGGGAAGTCCCGTACCGGTTGATCTGCAGCACACGGGCCATGTAGGCCGGCTCCAGCGTCGCCGAGGAGAAGAGGACCGGCGTCCCGGTGGAAAGGGTCTGCTCGCCGTACAGCGGGAGGGGGCGGCGGGGCACCACCCACATGTCCTCTCCCTCCAGCCATGGCAAGGAGTCGGGTTCCCTGAGCATCGACAGCGCTGCGAGCAGGTCGTCGAGCCAGGCCTGGTACGCCCGAATCGTCACCTCGCTCTCCAGTCCCTCGTTCATCGTCTCCTCGGTGGCCAGCTCGTCCTGCAGCTGCTCCACCGCCGTCACGAGGCCGTCCACCGCCTCCATCACCGATCCCGCGCGGGGGATGGTGCGCTTCCCCTCCTCCGGTCCGACCGCGGCCGCAACGCTGTCCAGGAGCCGCCGTCCCGCCTCGCGGACCTGTGCGACCACCACGTCCGCCAGCCGCTCGTAGCGGCGCTGCAGCGACGAGCCCCGGGCGCGCTTCCTGGCGTAGCCGGCGATCAGGTCGAGGGTCTGGGCCAGCCGCCTGCGGCTCACCACGTGGCCCTGGGCCCGCTGCCAAGTCTCGGGCCAGTGGTGGGCCTCGTCCAGCACCACCGCCGAGTACGCGGGGAGCAGCGGCAGATGACCGGTGGCCAGCCGCTCGGCCCGGGTGAGCAGGTCGGCTGCGAAGAGCCGGTGGTCCGTCACGATCAGGTCGGTCGCCGCCCGGCAGCGCTGGCGGGCGGCTGACACGTGGCAGGTGGCCCGCATGCGGCAGGCGTCGCAGGGAAGAGAGGGGTCCCAGCTCACCTGGTCCCAGAGCTCGTCGGGCGTGCGGGGCACCTCCGACCGGGCGCCGGTCTTCGTCTTGCGGGCCCAGCTGTGCAGCGCCTTCCAGCCCTTGGGGCGGTGGAGGAACAGGGCGTCCGCCTTGCGCCGGCAGACGTACTCCCCGGGTTCGGTGGCGAGTCGGGCGTCGATTCCCAGCCCCAGCAGCCGGGAGAGCGCCTGGATGTCCCCCTGCGGACCGATCAACTGTGCCTGGAGGACCTTCGAGGAGGTGGCCACCACGACCGGTCTGCCCTGGAACCGTGCGTAGCAGACGGCGGGCAGCAGGTAGGCGAAGGTCTTGCCGGTCCCCGAACCGGCCTCGGCAAACAGGGGCTGCCCCTCTGCGAGCGCCCTGGCCATGCGGAAGGCGGTGTAGATCTGCTCTTCGCGCACCTCGTAACCGTGCCCGGGCAGTTGCTCGTAGAAGACCTGGCCCAGCCAGTTGGTAAGCCCCTGGCTGAACTCCGCCCGGTTGCGCGCCTTGAAGGGGAGGTTGGTCCAGCTGAGCCGCAAAGGGGGTCCCTCCTCGTCCGAGAGTGTGCCAGCCTGCCCAGTGTACATTCCCCCTCTGCGGCCCTCCAGTCTCGTAATTTCTGCAGTTTCGTGGTATAATGTTGGTGGAGCGAGAGGTCGAGTTACTGCCTCACCACCCCGGCGGAGGTGACCGGGCCGTTGTCGTCCAGTGGCCGGTTATCTCAGCGTGGGGATCGGCGGCATGGGCGAGCAATACGAGAGCGGAGCACCCTGAGGGGTGCTCTTCGTCTTCCTCACGATCCCTTCCAGCCCGTCCCCCCGGGTTCTCCTCCAGGGGCCACACAGTCTCTGTTCAACTACCCCGCAGGGTATCCAAAGCTTAGGTTGGGGCCTCCGGCCCGACCGCAACGATCAGGAGATCAGCCCCCCGTATTGGTAAGGAAATGAGCCTGCCCCTTCACCCAGCGTGGCTCATCTCCTTGCCGTTCACGTTTCAACTACCTCCCCGTCGCCTTCAGCCCGGCCTCCCGACCGGCCTCAAGGGGGCCTGTCAGCCTTTTCAGCTACCCCGTCGGGTATCCAACAACACGGTTGTGGCCTCCAGCCCGGCTGCAATGGCAAGGATTTGAGCCACCCCCTCCACCCAGCGTGGCTCAAATCCTTGCCGTTCACCGTTCAACTACCTCCCTGTCGCTTTCTGCCCGCCCTCGCGACCCGCCTTAAAGGGGCCTGTCAGCCTGTTCAGTTACCCCGTCGGGTATCCAACAACACGGTTGTGGCCTCCAGCCCGGCTGCAATGGCAAGGAATTGAGCCACCCCCTTCACCCAGCGTGGCTCAAATCCTTGCCGTTCACCTTTCAACTACCTCCCCTACGCCTTCAGACCTCCCTCCCGACCGACCTCAAAGGGGCCTGTCAGCCTGTTCAGCTACCCCGACCGGTATCCAACGACACGGTGGTGGCCTCCAGCCCGGCTGCAATGGCAAGGAATTGAGCCACCCCCTTTGCCCGGCGTGGCTCATTTCCTTGCCGTTCACCGTTCAACTACCTCGCCATAACCGACTCTGCTCTGGCCGTCATCCACCCGGCTGCAAGGGTAACCCGATGAGCCACCCCCTCCGCCACCGTGGCTCACAGCGTTACCATCCACGTGTCTACAACACGGTTACCCCTGCTCGCCGACCCTGCACCTGCTCCGCCACTCCGCCCCGGTGGAGGCGCCGGAGCGGATGGTGGGGTTTTTCGGGATCTGAGTTGGAGAACATGCACGAGGAGCACCCGGTTGGTCGGTGCTCCCATCTGCAACCGGGACATGGGGTCGGGGCTCGGGCAGTTCGTCGCGTTCTGCACCCGGGAGGCCGGGGCATGTCATTGCCGAACCGCCAGCCGCTAGTTCGCCGACCTGTGATCGAACAGTGCACTGGGGCCTGCGCCGCTGCTGCCGCCGAGTTCCGGACCGCAACTGAAAACGGATGAGCCACCGTCGCGCCCGCCCTGGCTCACCCGCTTTCACTTCATGTCTTAAGGAACACCGACCTGTGGCGCCTGGTTGCTCGCCTGCACCAGCGGCCTCGTCGATACGCCTTCTTGACCCGACCGGGTGATACCCCGCAGGGTATCAACTACCGCCGTTTCTGGCCAGGAGGCGACCACAACTGAAAGCGGATGAGCCACCGTCTCATCCGGTGTGGCTCATCCCCTTTCACTTGATGTCTCACAGATCACCGACCTGTAGCGCCTGGTCGGTCGCCGGCACCGGAGACCTCGTCCATACGCCTTCTTGCACAGACCGAAAGATACCCCTCCAGGTATGTCTCCCTCCGTTCCCGCCCACAACCGGACCCGCAACTGAAAACGGATGAGCCACCGTCGCACCCGCGGTGGCTCACCGGCTTTCACTTGGTGAGCGGCGCGGCCCAGGGCCACCGTGAAACCCGGTCCCCGTGGACGGAACGGACGCGACCGGCTTCATCCTTCAGGAAGCGGGCTATGAGCGGATCGACCTGGCTCGGGAAGACGGGACCGACGCCGGCGCCGGAACGCGGGTGTACACCCGGCAGGAAAATTACCGGTGCCGCGTTCCCATCCGCTGATCTCCAACGCGCGAACGAGGACCTGCTCCTCCATCCGGACGAGCGGGTCCTCGTTCGTTTTGGTAACTCCCGTGTGACAGCACGGTTACTCACGCCCTCTAGGTTGGAACCAACAGCAACACGCTGCCCAACCCACAACACGCGCTCGCTGTGAGGTGCAGCCCATGACCAAGACTCAACCCCACGTCGGTGTGGTCAGCACCGGCATCTACATCCCGGATCGCTTCATGACCGCAGAGGAGATCGCAGCCCGGTCGGGGGTGCCGCTGGACGTGGTGAAGCGCAAGATGGGGATCCTGCGCAAGCCCCTGCCCGGCCCGGACGACGGCACGGCCGCCATGGGCATCCGGGCTGCACAGCAGTGCATCGAACGGGCCGGCATCGACCCGGAGAGCATCGACCTGGTGATCTACATCGGCGAGGAGTACAAGGAGTACCTCCTCTGGACGGCCGGCATCAAGACGGCCCACGCCGTGGGCGCCACCCGCGCCTGGGCCTTCGATACGCAGCTGCGGTGCGGCACCTGGGTGTTGGGCATGAAGCTCGCCCAGGCCCTGATGCTGAGCGACGAGGGCGTCAACACCGTGCTGCTGGCCGGCGGCTACCGCAACGTGGACTACATCAACTACGCCAACCCCCGGGTCTCCTTCATGTACAACCTCGGGGCCGGCGGCGGCGCCATGCTGCTCAAGAAGAACTACGGCCGCAACCGGGTGCTGGGCTCGGACATCATCGTGGACGGCTCGCTCTCCGAGACGGTCGGCGTGCGGGGCGGCGGTACCCTGGCCGGCCTGCACAACCACGACGATTCCCTCTACCAGCTGGACGTGTTCGACGTGGACGGCATGAAGTCCCGGCTCAACGCCGTGTCGACGCAGCGGTGGGTCGACGTGGTCTCCCGGGCCTGCGCCCGGGGCGGCTACACGACCCGGGACATCGACTACTTGGCGATCCTCCACATGAAGCGCTCGGCCCACGAGGGCCTGATCCGCGAGCTGGGCATCCCCGTCGAGCGGGCCATCTACCTGGAGGAGTACGGCCACATCGGCCAGATCGACCAGATCCTCTCCATCCACCTGGCCCTGGAGCGGGGGCTGATCAAGGACGGCGACCTGGTGGTGGGCGTCAGCGCGGGCATCGGCTATGCCTGGGGCGCCACCGCCATTGAGTGGGGGCCTGTGGGAGCCCGTCAGGCGAACGATCACAGTGCCGGGTGAACGGCGGTTGAGCCGCCTGGATGAAGACCGCACCGGTCCGTGGCGCACAGCCGGGATACGAGGCCGCAGCGCCGCGTGAGCGACCCGTAGCGCTCATCCGGGCTACAAGGCGGCTGCGCCGGGTGAGCGACCCGTGGCGCTCAGCCAGGCTACAAGGCCGCAGCGCCGGGTGAGCGACCCGTGGCGCTCAGCTTGGTACAAGGCCGCAGCGCCGCGTGAGCGACCCGTGGCGCTCATCCGGGCTACAAGGCGGCAGCGCCGGGTGAGCGACCCGTGGCGCTCAGCCAGGCTACAAGGCCGCAGCGCCGGGTGAGCGACCCGTGGCGCTCAGCCAGGCTACAAGGCCGCAGCGCCGGGTGAGCGACCAGTGGCGCTCAGCCAAGCTGCAAGGCCCCAGCGCAGGGTGAGCGACCCGTGGCGCTCAGCTTGGCTACAAGGCCGCAGCGCCCCGTGAGCGACCCGTGGCGCTCAGCCAGGCTCCAAGGCCGCAGGGCCGGGTGAGCGACCCGTGGCGCTCAGCCGGGCCACAAGTCCGCAGCGCCCGGCGACCAGCCCGCGTCACCGCACGAACCAGACGAGGGCCGCAGCGGCCCGCGATCGCGAGGTGAACCCGATGCCTGAGATCCGTGCCAACGGCATTTCGCTCCACTACCAGTGGCAGGGCCGGGAGGACGGACCCGTCCTGGTCCTCATCAACGGCCTGCTGACCGACCTGAGCAGCTGGAACGGCCACCTGCCCCACCTCACCCCGCACTTCCGCGTGCTCACCTACGACTGCCGGGGGCAGGGGGGCAGCGCGAAGCCGGACGAGGGGCCCTACACCCCGGCGCTGCACGCCGACGACCTGAAGGGGCTGCTGGACGGGCTGGGCCTCGAGCGGGTCGCCCTCCTGGGCGTCTCCAGCGGCGCCTGCGTGGCCCTCAGCTTCGCCGCCCGCTGGCCCGAGCGGGTCTCCGCCCTGGTGCTGGCCAACGGCTACGGCGTCGCCGACACGGCGATGCAGGTGAAGTTGAACTCCTGGCTCCGGGCCATGGAGGCCGGCGGCGGGCCCCTGCGCTTCGACGTCTCCGTCGCCTGGATCTGGGGAGCCTCCTTCCTCAACGCCCACTACGAGGCGCTGAAGCCCTGGCGGGAGAAGGGCACCGCCCTGCCCGCCCACGCCGTGCTCCACCTCATCCGGGGCGCGATGGAGCACGACGTGATGGGTGAGGCGCACCGGATCACCTGCCCCACGCTCCTGATGACCGGCGACGAGGACGTGCTCACCCCGCTCAGCTACAGCGAGGCGCTGCAGAAGCGCATCCCGCACAGCCGGATCGCCGTGCTGCGGCAGGCCGGCCACTGCATGTTCCTGGAGCAGGTGGACAGCTTCGCCCGCACCGCCGTGGACTTCCTGCGCCAGGCGCTGCCGGCGTGACCGGGAGGCAGAGCATCGTGACCGAACAGCCGCTGATCGCTTCCTTCGTGGTTCGCCTCCTGCGGGTGGAGGGGACACGTCCGGGCCCGAACGGGCCCCCCCTCCGGGTGCTCGTGCGCCACGTGCAGACCGGGCAGGAAATGCGCTGCCTCCGGCTGGAGGACGCCATGGCCTTCATGGAGCACTGCCTACAGCTTCCGCGCAAGGCGGAGAGCGAGTAACGAGAGCAGAGGTGTTGCTGGAAATGGAACGGGAACTCACCGGCAAGGTCGCCCTGGTCACCGGGGCAGCCCGCGGCCTGGGGCGGGCCATCGCACTGGAGCTGGCATCCAGGGGCGCGGACGTGATCATCAACGACATCCCGGACATGGCCGGGGTCGCGGCGGAGACGGTGGCGGCGGCGGAGGCCCTGGGCGTGAAGGCCCGCTTCTACCCGGCCTTCGTCAACGACGAGGAGCAGGTCAGCCGCATGGCCGCCGAGGTGGGTCAGGTCGACATCCTGGTCAACAACGCCGGCGTCAACCGCGACGGCACCATGAAGAAGTCCCGCAAGGCCGACTGGGACTTCGTGATCGACGTGAACCTCACCGGGGTCTTCCTCTGCACCCGGGCCTTCACCCCCGCCATGCGGGAGCGGCGCTGGGGCCGGGTGATCAACATCGCCTCCTACGTGGGCCGCACCGGCGTCTTCGGCACGCCGTACTACGCCGCCTCCAAGGCCGGCGTCATCGGGCTGACCAAGGAGGTCGCGGTCGAGATGGCCCGCCACGGCGTCACGGTCAACGCCCTGGCGCCCGGCTACATCATGACCGACATGATGATGGGCTACCCCGAGGAGCAGCGGGCGAAGATCACCGCCACCATCCCGTGCGGCTACTGGGCCAAGCCGGAGGACATCGCCTACTGGGCGGGCGTCCTGGCCTCGCCCCGGGCCCACTACATGACCGGTGCGGTGATCGACTGCAACGGCGGCGTCTGGATGTAACCCCCGGGGAGGGAGAAACCCATGCGTGAAGCGGTCATCGCAGCGGCGGTGCGCACCCCCATCGGCACCTTCGGCGGCGCGCTTTCCAGCCTGAAGTCCCACGACCTGGGCGCGGTGGTCATCGCCGAGGCCCTGAAGCGGGCCGGGCTCACCGGCGACCAGGTGGACGAGGTCATCATCGGCCAGGTGCTCGAGGCGGGCGAGGGGCAGCACCCGGCCCGCATCGCCAGCCTGAAGGCCGGCGTGCCGTACACGGTGCCGGTCACCGGCGTGAACAAGGTCTGCGGCTCCGGCCTCAAGGCGGTGGCGCTGGCCGCCCAGGCGGTCATGGTCGGCGACGCCGACGTGGTGGTGGCCGGCGGCCAGGAGTCGATGTCCGGCGCCCCCTACCTGGTGCCCTCGGCCCGGTTCGGCTACCGGATGGGCCATGGCCAGCTGGTGGACTCAATGATCCTGGACGCCCTCACCTGCGCCACGGAGCGGGTCCACATGGGCATCACCGCCGAGAACATCGCCGAGCAGTTCGGCATCAGCCGGCAGGAGCAGGACGAGTTCGCCGCCGCCTCCCAGCAGAAGGCCGAGGCGGCCATCAAGGCCGGCCGGTTCAAGGACGAGATCGTCCCGGTCACCGTCCGGGGGCGCAAGGGCGACACGGTGGTCGACACCGACGAGCACCCGCGCTTCGGCACCACGGTGGAGGCGCTGGCCAAGCTGCGCCCGGCCTTCAAGGAGGGCGGCACGGTGACGGCCGGCAACGCCTCCGGCATCAACGACGGCGCCGCGGCGGTGGTGGTGATGGGCGCCGAGCGGGCGGCCGCGCTGGGGATCAAGCCGCTGGCGGTCATCCGCAGCTACGCCTCCGCCGGCGTGGAGCCCCGGATCATGGGCACGGGCCCCATCCCGGCCAGCCGCAAGGCCCTGGCCCGGGCCGGGCTCACGATCGACCAGATCGACCTGATCGAGGCCAACGAGGCCTTCGCCGCCCAGGCGCTGGCCGTCGCCCGCGGGCTGGAGCTGGACATGAGCCGGGTCAACGTGAGCGGCGGCGCCATCGCCCTGGGCCATCCGGTAGGCGCCTCCGGCGCCCGCATCCTGGTCACGCTGCTCTACGAGATGCGGCGGCGGCAGAGCCGCTACGGCCTCGCCACCCTCTGCATCGGCGGCGGCCAGGGCATCGCCATGGTGGTCGAGCGGGCCTGAGCCGCCCGCCTTCCGCAACAGGTCCAACACCCGCGCGAATCCACGCACATTCCGCATGAGGGGGAAGAAGAAGTGAGACGTTGGTTTGCTGCGCTCCTCGCCTGCACCCTGTCCCTCGCCCTGATCGCAGGCTGCTCCGCCCCGCCCGAGGCCGAGTCGCCGGGGCAGACCTCGAGCCAGTCCGGCCAGACCACGAGCCCGTCCCCGGGGCAGTCGTCCGGGCAGTCCACGGCCCAGCCTGAGGCGCCCAGGCGTGAGGCCCAGGGCGTCACCGACACCACGGTCAAGGTGGGCGGCTTCGCTGCCCAGTCCGGCCCCGTGGCCCCCATCGGCATCTCGGTGCGCAAGGGCTTCGAGGCCTACATCAAGCACGTGAACGACCAGGGCGGCGTGCACGGCCGCACGATCGACATCGTGCAGATCGCTGACGACCAGTTCGACGGCGCCAAGGCGCTGACGGCCGCCAAGCAGCTGGTCGAGTCCGACAAGGTCTTCGCCCTGGCGCCGATCCTGGGCACCGCCGGCTACATGGCCAGCTACGACTACTTCGTGGAGAAGCGGATCCCCGTCATCTACCCGATGACCGGCGTGGAGCAGACCGCCCACCCGCCCCAGGAGAACATCTTCGCCGTCCAGCCCAATAACTACGACGAGGCCAGGATCCTCACCCAGTACCTGGTGGACGAGCTCGGCCTCAAGAAGATCGCCGTGCTCTGGCAGAACAGCGACATGGGTGAGCAGGGGCTCAAGGGCGTGAAGGACTACATCGGCGAGCTGGGCGCCGAGCTGGTCTACGACGCCCCGCACGACGCCAAGTCGGTCGACTTCACCACGCCGGTGCTCAACCTGAAGCAGAAGGGCGCCGAGGGCGTGGTGATCATGACCACGCTGGCCGAGACCATCGGCATCGTCAAGGAGATGCACAAGCAGGGCGTGGCCGCCGTGCCCATCACCTCCTACGTCAACGCCGACCCGGTGAACGTGCCGGCGCTGGCCGGCGAGGCGGCGGTCGGCCTCTACGCCGGCGGCTGGGTGCCGGTGGCCGACCCGGAGGACCCCAACATCAAGCAGTTCTTCGAGATCTACGCCAAGTACAACAACGGCGAGCTGCCTGACGCCTACGGCACCGCCGGCTTCATCGCCGCTGAGCTGCTGGTCAAGGGCCTCGAGGACGCCGGCCGCGACCTGACCTACGAGAGCTTCATCCAAGCGCTGGAGGGCCTGAAGGACTGGAGCGGCATCATGGCCCGCAACCTGACCTACGGCCCCGGCGAGCGGGCGGGCGTCAAGGCCTTCTACCTGAACAAGGTGGTGGAGCAGGACGGCAACATCGTCATGATCCAGGTGAACAAGGAGCCGTACAAGCTCCGGTAGGCGCGGCCTCGCTGAAGCAACGCACGAAACCGGGGGGAGCGGCGTGGCGGATCCCCCGCCGGCCGCGGGGCGCCACGGGTCTCCCCCCCTCTCCCCCCCACCGTAGGAGGGCGATTGCGTGATTCTCGCCCAGCAGATCATCAGCGGCCTGGCCACGGGCTCCCTCTACGCCCTGGCCGCCCTGGGACTGGTGCTGATCTTCAAGACCTCCGACGTGGTCAACTTCGCCCAGGGCGAGATGGCCATGTTCGGCACGTTCATCATGTTCACCCTGCTGAAGGCCGGCGGCCTCCCGTACTGGGGCGCCTTCGTGCTGGCGCTGGCCTTCGCCTTCCTGATGGGCGCGGCCATCGAGCGCGCTGTGCTCCGGCCGCTGGCCCAGGCGCCCCTGATCAGCGTGCTGATCGCCACGCTGGGCCTGATGCAGATCATCAACGGCGTGGCCGGCTGGATCTGGGGCTACCAGGCCAAGCCCTTCCCGACCGCAGTGAGCGGCAGCCCCATCAGCCTGGGGAGCCTCATCATCACCCTGCCCGACCTGGTCAACCTCGTCGTCAGCCTCGCCGTGATGGCCGGCTTCTTCGTGCTCTTCAAGTTCACCAAGCTGGGCATCGCCATGCGGGCGGTGGCGGAGAACCGGGTGGCGGCCCGGCTGATGGGCATCGCCACCGACCGCATCCTCTCGCTCACCTGGGGCCTGGGCGGCATCCTGGCCGCGACCGCCGGCATCCTCATCGCCCCGGTCACCAACCTGGACATCAACATGATGGCCGACATGCAGATCAAGGCCTTCACCGCCGCGGTGCTGGGCGGCTTCACCTCGCTCCCCGGGGCGGTGGTGGGCGGCCTCACGCTCGGCGTGCTGGAGAACATCGTCGGCCAGTTCGTCCCGCAGCTGAAGACCCCGTTTGCGTTTGCCCTCATCGTGCTGGTGCTGGTGGTGAGGCCCGCCGGCCTGATGGGGACCGTCCAGCGAAAGAAGGTGTAGCACATGGCAAGGAAGCTGGCTCTGCTCCTCGGGATCGCGGCGCTGCTGGTGCTACCCTACGCCCTGCCGGCCGAGTGGTCGTGGCTGGTGCTCCTGATCAACCGGGCCCTGATCCTGGGGATCGTGGCCATCGGCCTCAACCTGCTCACGGGGTTCGCCGGGCAGATCTCCATCGGCCATGCGGCGTTCATCGCCATCGGCGCCTTCAGCAGCTACGGGCTGACCGCCAAGCTCGGCATCCCCTTCTGGGGCGCCCTGCCGCTGGCGGGGCTGATCACCGCCGCGCTGGGCTACGCCCTCGGCTTCCCGGCGCTCCGGCTGCAGGGCCACTACCTGGCCATCGCCACGCTGGGCTTCGGCGTGGCGGTGCCCCAGATTCTCAACATCTGGAAGTGGCTCTCCGGCGGGTGGACCGGCGTGAAGCCCGCAGCCCCCTACCTCTACGGCCTCTGGTTCAAGGAGGACCGGCCCTACTACTACCTGATCCTCATCGCCCTGGCGATCCTCACCTGGGCGGCCCTGAACATCGCCAAGCGGCGCACGGGGCGGGCCTTCATCGCCCTCCGGGACAGCAGCGTCGCGGCGCAGGCGATGGGCATCAGCCTGGCGCGATACAAGACGATGGCCTTCGCCCTGTCGGCCTTCTACGCCGGCATCGGCGGCAGCCTCTGGGCCCACATGATGAACTACATCGCCCCGCACGACTTCAACCTGGCCATGTCGATGGAGCTCTTCACCATCATCGTGCTGGGCGGCCTGGCCTCGGTGCCCGGATCCATCGTCGGCGCCCTCTTCATGAGCCTGCTGCCCAAGGTGGTGGAGAAGATCTCCCTGGCGCTGCAGCGCCCGGGGGCCTTTGACCACTCCCCGTTCCTGATGAACGTCTTCAAGAACCTGAACCAGGTGCTGACGGGCGTCATCCTGGTCCTCGTCGTGCTCTACCTGCCCAGGGGCCTCGTGGAGCTCTGGTACAGGCTGCAGCACTGGTGGGCCGGACGTCAGCGCCCCGCCGCAGCCAGGGGGGTGAAGTAGGTGGCCATCCTGGAGCTGAAGCAGGTGACGATGCGCTTCGGCGGCATCGTCGCCGTGGACGGGCTGGACCTCGCGGTGGAGGAGGGCGCCATCCACGGCCTCATCGGACCCAACGGCGCCGGCAAGTCCACCGTCTTCAACCTGATCAGCCGCTTCTACGAGCCGACGGCCGGCAGCCTCTCGTTCCAGGGCAAGGACCTGCTTTGCATGGCCCCCCACGACGTGATCCACCACGGCATCGCCCGCACCTTCCAGAACGTGGAGCTCTTCCGCGGCCTCACGGTGCTGGGCAACCTCCTGGTCGGCCAGCACAGCCGCTTCCGCTACGGCCTGGTGGCCTCGGCCCTGGGGAGCCTGCTGCCCTCCGTCCGCCGGCAGGAGCAGGAGGCCGAGGCGCGGGCGCTGGAGGTGCTGGAGTTCCTGGGCATCGCCACATACAAGGACGCCTACCCGCACTCGCTGCCCTACGGCATCCAGAAGCGGGTGGAGTTCGGCCGGGCGCTGGTCGCGCAGCCGAAGCTGATCCTACTGGACGAGCCCGCCGCGGGCATGAACCCGCAAGAGACGCAGGAGCTGGCCGAGCTGATCCGGCAGGTGCGCGACCGCTACCGGGCCACCGTGCTGCTGGTGGAGCACGACATGAGCCTGGTGATGCGGATCTGCGAGCGGATCACGGTGATGGACTTCGGCCGGAAGATCGCCGAGGGCACGCCGGCCGAGGTGCAGTCCAACCCGGCGGTCATCAGGGCCTACCTGGGCGAGGAGGAGGATGCGGCCCATGCTTAGGCTGGAACACGTCAGCGCCGCATACGGCAGGATCCGCGCCCTCACCGACCTCTCCCTGGAGGTGCCCGACGGCAAGATCGTCGCCCTGCTGGGGGCCAACGGCGCCGGCAAGTCCTCCACCCTCAAGGTGGTGACCGGCCTGCTCCGCCCCACCGCCGGTGCGGTCACCTTTGACGGGCACGACCTCACCCGCAGGCCCGCGGAGGCCATCGTGCCGCTGGGGATCTCGATGGCGCCGGAGGGGCGGCAGGTCTTCACCCAGCTCACCGTGGCGGAGAACCTGCGCATGGGCGCCTACAGCCGGAGGGACGCCGCGGGCGTGCGGCGGGACCTGGAGTGGGTGCTCTCCCTTTTCCCCCGGCTCAGGGAGCGCTACGGGCAGGAGGCGGGCACGCTCTCGGGCGGCGAGCAGCAGATGCTGGCCATCGGCCGCGCCCTGATGGCCCGGCCGCGGCTGCTCCTCCTGGACGAACCCTCGCTGGGCCTGGCGCCGCTGGTGGTGCGGGAGATCTTCGCCACCATCCGCCAGGTGAACGCCGAGGGCATGTCGGTGCTGCTGGTGGAGCAGAACGCCAACCTGGCCCTGCAGGTGGCGCACCACGCCTACATCCTGGAGACCGGCCGGCTGGTCCTCTCCGGCCCGGCCGGGGAGCTGCGGCAGAATCCCGACGTGAAGCGGGCGTACCTGGGAGGGTAAGGCCCGACCACGTCGCAATCCCGTGCCACCCGAAGGAGGCAATCTCTCATGATCAATGCAGTCGGCGACTGGCTGGGGCGCCGGGCCCTCCACACCCCCTTCCGCGAGGGTCTCGTGGTGATGCCGGGCGCGCAGCGGGCCGGCCTGGGCAACCCGGGCGGCCAGCCGCTGCGTCTCACGTACGATCAGTGGAACCGCATGGCCAACCAGCTGGCCCACTTCCTCCACCAGCGGGGCGTGCGCAGGGGCGACCGGGTGGCCGTGCTCGCGCAGAACTCGCTGGAGATGCTGAACCTGCTCTTCGCCTGCGGCAAGCTGGGCGCCATCTTCGTGCCCTACAACTGGCGGCTCACGGTGGCCGAGCTGCGGCCGCTGGTGGCCGACACCGACCCGAAGCTCTTCTTCTACGGCCCCCACTTCCGGCAGGCCGCGGCCGAGCTGCAGCCGCCGGGGCCGGTGGCGCTGGAGGAGATCGATCTGAGCGGGTATCCGGAGTTCGCCCCGCCCGCTGAGGAGGTGCAGCTGGAGGATCCCTGGATGATCCTCTACACCGGGGGCACCACCGGCCGCTCCAAGGGCGCGGTGCTCAGCCACCGGGCGGTGCTCTGGAACGCCTGGAACACCATCTCCGGCTGGACGATGTCGCCGGACGACCGGGTGCCGATCCTCACGCCGTTCTTCCACACGGGCGGCCTGAACGTCTTCACCACGCCGCTGGTGGAGCTGGGGGCCTGCTCGATCCTGATGGGCCCCTTCGACCCGGGAGAGCTGCTCGACGCCGTGACCAACGAGCGGCTGACGGTCATCTTCATGGTGCCGACGATGTTCAAGATGGTGATGGACCACCCCCGCTTCGCCGAGACGGACTTCAGCCGGGTGCGCTTCCTGATCTCGGGCGGCGCCGCCTGCCCGGAGCCGGTGCAGCTGGCCTACCGGGCGAAGGGCTGCCTGTTCAAGATCGGCTACGGCCTCACCGAGGCGGGGCCCAACACCTTCGGCATGCCGGACCACCGGTCGTGGGAGAAGCCGGGCTCGGTGGGCTTCCCCCTCCCCCACGTGCAACTGCGCATCGTGGCGGAGGGCGGGCAGGAGTGCGGCCCCAACGAGGTGGGCGAGCTGCTGATCCGGGGCGGCCACGTCTTCTCGGGCTACTGGCGGAACCCGGCGGCAACGGCGGAGGCGGTCCAGGACGGCTGGCTCCACACCGGCGACCTGGCCCGGCGTGACGCCGAGGGCTTCTACTACATCGTGGGCCGGAAGAAGGAGATGTTCATCTCGGGCGGGGAGAACGTCTTCCCGCTGGAGGTGGAGGACGCCATCTACCAGCACCCCGCCGTGGCCGAGTGCGCCGTGGTCGGCATCCCGGACCCGAAGTGGGGCGAGGTGGGCAAGGCCTTCGTGGTGCTGAAGCCGGGGGCAAGCCTGACGGCGGAGGAGCTGATCGAGCACTGCCGGGGGCTGCTGGCGAAGTACAAGATCCCGAAGCAGGTGGAGTTCCGGACGGAACTGCCGAAGAGCGCAGCGGGGAAGATATTGAAGCGGGAACTGAAGTAGGGTATGGGGAAGCGGGACCTCCGGTGGGGAGGTCCCGCTTGCGGCTCAACATCGTAATGCCGTGCCTTACGTGCACTGACCCACGGGCGCACACTTGGTTCTGATTCTTAGATTGAACCCGACTTCTTGCGCCCGAAGGGCTTTCGGATCGCATTCAGTACTTCCTGTCCAAGTGGTACGTTGCCGCAAGGTCATGCATTCATCACAATCACATACTCCTCTGGATATGCGTTCGCGGTACCACCCTGATGAGACGTAAACCGGCCGCTCACAGGGTCACGTCTTTGCGGAATGCTCTTGAGTGGGATGCGCCGCCTTATTACCTGAGTCAGACGAAGGCCTTGCTTCTCCCCCATCTCAGCAAGAGCTTCAGCATTACGAACAAGTACACCACGCAAGACGGTGTTGCCGATAACAAGTACTAGAACTCCTCCAGGCTTCAGCACTCTTCTGGCCTTGCGTACGAACAACCACATATCTTGATAGTACTTTGTCACGGCGCGCACCAGATGCGGCTCGGCTGGGGATTCCCGCAGATCATCAACAATACTCGCGGCCAGGTTGGACCCCAGTTCCCGCGTCGGATGTTGACTCGGATGAAGCCCATGAACTGCGCCCATGAATGAAGGACGAATATCTTGGTGGTTCGCAGCATATCCAAGCCATAGCAGTGAAAGTTGATGCAGCTCAGCGTAGTCGTAGGAAGTAACGTAGGGGGGTGAGGTTATCACGCAATCAACCGATGAAGCAGGCAACCGCATCAGCCGGATGTCGCGGCAGAGGGTCTTGATCGGCGGTCGACGCATAGCGGACGTGGGGCCCCAGTACTCAAAGAGTTCTTCGTTCCTCTCTGCCATAATCCGTAGCTGACGCGACATCGCCTTGAAGGGATCCTCCGGGTTCCGTCTTCGCTTGTCTGACCTAACGGGTTTTGTACTTCCCGGATACCATAACGAACAGCATTTCAGGATATTGGAGAAACCACACATGAGCAAGCGCCGTACATCACCGTTGCGTTCTGCCTGAATCGCAGCCAAGAGGGCTTCTAACTTCTCTCTCTGTGATGGAGGAAACCAAAAATCAATCCTTTCCGACGCCCTTGGTTCGAAGGGTGCCTTCGCGGTCCCCTTCATCCTTTCTGCTCTCTCAAACATGCAGTCCACCCGATGCGACAGTAGCACTGGATCTATCGGAGTGACTTTGGCATCGGTAATGAGTTTGGCAAGAGGATTAACGTCAATACCTATGACAGCGTGCCCCTTCAAGGCTGCCTCAACGATTGTAGTGCCAGAGCCCATGAAGGGGTCCATGATCACTGCCCCAGGGGGTGTATAATGCTGCAGCACTTTCCTGACTAGCTGGGGAACAAATCTCATCGGATAGCTATGATAAGCATGAGTTCCCTCACTCGTCTCCTTGGCACTCAGACTGGAGAATGACCAGTCAGGATCACAGGTCAACGAGGAGAAGTCGTAGGAGTGTTGCGACCTGAGATCTGTCAACTACGGCGCCCCCTCTGCGCACTAGAGGATCTTGCCGTTCAAGATATCCTTAATTAGCTTGATCCCCATCTCTATGGTCTGGCGAGCATAGCCCTCCAATTGCTCAACGGCCTCCGGGGCGGCCGGATGTCCTCCTACATTGCGATCTGACTTGACGGTAGACATTCTATCATACGTCGATTTGTCTATGATGTTCTTCTTTTTTAATGTCTCCAATATGTCGTTCCACGTCAACTTCTGTTTACCCTTGACAGTCATGCCAGGTATCCTTCGAGATCGGAACCTTTGTCGAGTTACCGCCTCGAGGGTCCGTCCCACGAGGAAGACAGCCGTGCGAACTTGACCCAAGTACAGCACCTCGAAGGCTTGTTCCAGTTCATCCCTATACGTTCCAGTTCCCTGTAACATCTCATCGATCTCTTCATCAGTAAAAACCGGCTTCATGCTAAGGACCTTGGCCGCTACATGGTCTCGAAACTTACTCTTGTGATTCGTATCGTCGGTCCCGTCAGGCGCCTTCTCCATCCCGAGAAAAGGAAGGATTGGGGGCTTTGCCTTCAGAGGTTGCTCCTTCACTACTTTCCACCTCGCCGTGCTAGTTTGCGGCGGATAATCTCCATCATGAACTCATCGGAAATCGTGTAGACTCCACGCTTCGAACGTTCGACAACCCTGGAATCGGACTTCTTGGCCAGAGAGAGCAGCCATTTTCCGTGTGTCCGATATGTTTGGAGGTCATCAGGACTGACCAAGTCGCGCAGCCGTGCCGTCCCGCCGAACTGAAGGAGCTTGAGGATAATCTCCATCTGCTCATCTGAGAACTCATGAGCACGACACGTCTCTTTGAGGGCGAGCCCGTAAACCTCACTCACCATCAGGCGGAACTGGTGAGCATCCAGCACCTTCTTCGTGCCAGCCGCCCAGTTCCAACATTCATGGGCAATTGATTCCAAGAGCCGCGGGATTCCACGGGCGATTCGATGCAGACTTGTTACCACTGAATCACTGATGATCTCTTTGCCTGGGCCCAGCACCTTCTCGCACGTCTCCCGGATGTACTGAACGGTCTCAGTTGGGGACAATCCCTCGTCCCGGAGAAGTTCGAACCTATCGATGAACTCAGGGGCAGCAGTTGTGAGCCACTGCTGCACGGATCCTGTACCAGCAAGACCCAACACGTAACCTTCCTTACCATACTCAGCCCAGTGCTTGAACACGTTGAGGATGTTGATTTTGTGATCGATGGATAGGCCCTCGGCTTCAAGCACTTTCTCGATCTCGTCCAGAAACACTAACAGCCACTTACTCCCGAGAGCTTTCGACAAGTTGGGAAGAAACTCGAGAGGAGACAACGACATCGGATCAGCGTTTCCCACCAGTTTCTTGCGCAGGACGACTGGCGACTCCCCTGAGATGGCACACGCCTGGTTGAACAGCTCCTTACAGAGGTTGCCGAGTATTACATCGACCGCCTCTTCGGTGCGGTAGTTGGAGAACTTTACGTACAACGTCATCGCATTGTTAGCTTTCGCGATTGCCATAGCTGCTGCAAAGGACCGTGACTTGCCGTATCCAAACGGGGCAAGCAACAAGAAGTGCTGGACTACCCCAGTCGCCATGCATTTCGTTACGAGATTAGTTACATTCTTCACTATCCCTACTTTGACGTACCTGTTCAGATCCTCTTTGGGCGAAGACGGGTCACAGACAGCTGAACCTGGTCCCATGAATGGATTGTTTGCTACCGTTACCTTCTCCCAATCAACTGGTAGCATCTGCACACTAGCCAACCTTGTCACCATCCCGTAGGGCAATCGAGGTGAACAAGAAACCATCAGCTGAGTACGTTCGAATGCCGAGTTGATTTGCGATTGAGAGTTTCGTCTGGAGCAGGTCTATGAAGTCCTCCTGCCACAGCCGCACCAGATAATTCCACAAACGATCAGGAGTGATCCTAGACTCAGATACCAGCAAGCTTTCGACGTCTTCGATGGGAATGTACGGTATCTTCTCCAAGACAGGGTTGTTTTGCCTAGCCTCGGCAAAGATTAGTCTCAGCAGCTGGGCAAGTTCCAGATGGTCCTTGATCTCGCTTGGCACGAACGCCCTAGCCCCGGCGAATTGGTCATTGATCAATCCACATTGCTTGAACAGCGACAGGTAGTTGTCCACTCGACGTGGAGACACCTTGGAGTACCCGAGTTCGCGCTCCATCACGGAGGCTACCAACTTGTAATAGTGCTCGGATTGAACTAGCTGGGTTCCTCGTCCAACTATCTTGGATGCGGCCAGCATGAGGTCTCGAACTTCTGGAGTGCTTTCCAGATGCTCCTTTAGCGCTCTCCAGGATCCAGCGCGCATCTCTTCCCAGATTCGAGTTCCGCTAGGCGTGAAGCGGACTTCACGCACGTCGTCGACCAGTATTCCAAGGCGTCTTAGAGAGCGAAGGTATTCCTCAGTCGTCTTGGGGCTGTTCCCTGTTTTTGCGGCGAGAGCGCGTATAACTGTGTCGGCACGTTCCCCCGGAGGAAAGTCCGCGATAACGCTCAGGACATCAGGAAGGGTCTTAGAGGGAATGGCGATAAAGGGTAGCCTCTTCATGACTAGACCCCCATACTAGAATACACACGAACCGTTTTCCCTTCGATATATTCGGCGACGCATTTGCAACTCCTGTCTGCGTGATCCGTCCTGCCTGTGGGTCGCGATCCTGGCGACGATTAGCGGTGGGACTATGTCCCCGGCGCGAGCCTGACGGCGGAGGAGCTCATCGAGCACTGCTGAGGGCTGCTGGCGAGGTACAAGATCCCGAAGCAAGTGGAACTCCGGACCGAGCTGCCGAAGGCGCAGCGGGGAAGATATTGAAGCGGGAACTCAAGCAGGGTATGGGGAAGCGGGACCTCCGGTGGGGAGGTCCCGCTCTGTTGCGCCTCACCGCCGAACCGCGCCACTGCACCGCACAGCTACCCGGCAGCTGTCATGGATCGGGTGGCCGGTGGCTCCAGCAGGTACATTCGCATGATTGGCGGAACACTCAATGCGTCAGTGCAACTCGCGCCACCTTCACTCCATCGCATGGCAGGGGCCTGCCGGGGCGGACGGGCTTCGAACTCTTCAGGGGGTGCCCTCGGTGTCACAGGACCACGAGACCGTGCGGAGCCTCATTTGCGACTACTTCGCAAGCCGCCTGCTTGAGCAACCCGCGTACCCACACCTGAAGCCCGCCCTGCCAGTGGCGAAAGTTCTGGTGACGGGTGGCTTCTCCATCGGCACGGCCCGATGTGGTTCCGACCTCGACATCGAGATGATCGTGCCGGACGAGCTCTATCCTGCGATGCTCCAAGGGGCCGGCGGGCCGAGGGGACTTCGGGTGCACGACGAGGCGCACACCCCGCTGGTGGACGAGAAGGTCCGCCCGATGACTTGGCTGCGCCGCCGGCTGGCCGGCGACGATCCGGAGTCGCTGTGGATCTACCAGCATGCCGTGGTCGTGCAGGATCCTGATGCCCAACTGCCGGCGCGGGTCGCGCTGGCTGCGGAGCGCTTCCGGGAGCACGTGCCGCAGCTGGTGGCTTCGCGGTACCGGACCTTCCGCAGCCTGGTCACCATCGAGGACTCCCGGGAAGAGCTGTGCCGCCAGGTCATGCTGGGCAAGGCCATCGAGAGCGCCCTGACTCTACCCCTGCTGGCCCGGGAGGAGCCGCATCCCTACCCCAAGTGGCAGGCATGGTGGCTGGTTGAACGCCACGCCCGAGGGGCAGAGGTTGTTAACCTCTGCCGCCGCATGTTGGCCAAACCGGTCACTCGCGAGGCGTTTGAACCCCTCCGGCGGATCATCGATGACATCTTGATCGAGGCCGGCTACAGGGAGGGGCTCGTGCGGAACTTCTGGCGGAAGCTGTAGCGCTCCACGACCGTGGAACCCCGCAGATGTGAACAGCCCGCTGCGAGGAGGCGGTCTAAATGGATGAGTTCCGCACCGTCACCATCGCCCCGGAGTCCTTCCTGAAGCAGCTAAGGGCCGTCCGGGCACATGCCAGCAAGCTGGAGCAGCGCCTGGGGAGGATGAACCTCCATGGCTGGATCAACGCCCCGCGACCCGGGGGAACTGCTTCGCTACTTCCCCCTGGTGAGGTTGAAGGAAGGATACCGCCTGGACTCCTACCAGTACCTCACGGGACCCGACGGCAACGGCTTCGTGTTCGCAGTCCCCGCCGACCGGCGGCTGCCCCCGCCGCCGGAAAGACCTGACCTGGCCTGGCGGCAGGGCATCATCCCGACGCCGCGGGCCGCCGGGTTGCCTGAGTGGGCGAGGGAGGACATCGAGGCGTTCCTCGAGCCGGAAGGGTCCCCCCTCTCCTACTTCCAGTGCTCCCTGCTCATCCGGGAACTGCGGGAGCTGGGGGCCTGCTGGCACGGGGCTCACTGGTCGACCCACGAGATCGTTACCGAGCTGGACCCCGATGAGGCCGCCCGGTGGCAGTGGGCTGGGGAGCGGCCGGAGGAGTTCCTGCCGCAGGTGACGGTGACCGGCCCCGGCGAGGCCACCGTCCGGTTCTACACTGTTACCCGCTACGTTCAGGAAGAGCTCTGCTGCCATGCGGACACGTACTCGGGCGGGGTCCTGGTCGACCAGACGAGGAATACCGTCGCGGTCGGCGGGATGGGATACATCTACTAGGAACTTGAAGGGACCGACTCCTCAGCACACGTACTGCTTGAAGCGAGCCGAGACCTGGCCACGGAAGCCAGGTCTCAGGTGTTTCTCCCTTGTTCGCCGGACCGCAGCCCACGCGGGGTGCGGCCTCGGGGCGGCCTCAGACCGTGAACGGCACGCTGAACAAGGATTCAGAACATCATGTTGCGCACGATATGCACCTCGGTCGGGGCGATCAGGCTCCGGGTGCGCATAAAGGTCAACCCGAAGAGCAGGCCGGAGGTGGCCTGGAAGACCACGGACGCGGCAAGCCCAGCGAGGTAGTCGCCCCCCAGACTCTTAGTGTTCAGGCCCAGGTGAACGATGCCGAAGACCAGGGATGCGAGCACCAGGCCCCAGCCATCACCGAGCAGTTGGGACAGCCGGGTCTGCAGGGCGCCTCGGAACAGGAACTCTTCCGAGAAGCCGTTCTGCAGGAAGAGATCCAACACCGTGCGCGCCACCTTCGGATCACCCGGGTATCGCCCATCGCAAGTTGAATACCTGCCGCAGCCCCTATGAGAAGGAGGTACGGCGTCGAGACGAGCCAGGAGCGGTACCACCTTCTTAAGCCCAGTTCAGTTGGCCTGACGCGGCAGAGCAGGAGCACGGCCCCGGGCAGGACGACGTAGAGAACCGGGTTGCGCAGCCAGGCGGGGTTCCGGAACAGCTGCCTGCCGGCCCGCTGCAGCTCGGTCCAGAGCGGGATCTCGTCCAGACCCGCCGGTGCGACCCTGTGGAGGCTCATGCCGGTTAATCCGAGGAGCAGAATGAGAGCGAGGATGAAAGCCACCTGACCCCACAAGGCCGCCCGACGGTGCCGGGGGGCGTGAGCCCCCGGAGGGTGCAGGGTCAGCCAGAGCAGCAGCAGGATAGGGACGACAGCCAGCAGGTCGACATCGATGGCAATCCTGGGGAGCACTCCTGTGTGGCCGCGCACCACCAGCGTCGCTGCGGACGCCAGCCACAGCGCCAGGAACGTGACTCCGGCCGGGTGCCTGGTGCCGGCCCAGATCTCGCGCCATACCGGGGGCCGTGGTGCAGGGGAAACCAAGTCCTGCGGCACGGTCATGCGGGGCGCCTCCTCATACGCTAGGACCACAGGTCTACACCTTTTCGTTCTCATACCGTTCACTGTTGTCTTACTGTATACTCAAATCGTTCCTCCCCGCAGCATGGCAGCATAAGAATCGGAGTGGCCCGGGAGCCCGTCAGGCCCCGGGCCACGCGACCGATGCCAGATTGAGGGCAATATGCGCCACGGTGGGGGAGATCAGACTCCGGGTGCGCAAGGCAGTCAACCCGAACAGCAGACCGGCGGGGGCATGACTGGCGACGCACAGCGCCATTCCGGCAAGGAAGTCGCCCCCCAGCAGCGCCGCGGCCGCGCCCACATGCATGACGCCGAAGATCAGGGAAGTGAGCACCAAGCCCCAGCCGTCACCAGTGAGCAGTGCGAGCCGGGTCTGCAGGGCCCCGCGGAACAGAAACTCCTCCGTGAACCCGTTCAGGGCGAAGACCAGCACGCGCGGGAGATGGTAGCTCAAACTGATGCCACCCAGCGCGATCCGCACCTCCGCCATGGCGCCCCCGTTGTTCCCAGACAGTTCGCTGTTGTCACGCTGTAAGGTCGAATCGGTTATCCGTGGGCGTGCGCGATGGAGGCTCCTGCCCAATCGCCGGGAGGGAGCCTCCGAGGATGGTCCGCGGTACCCGAAACGCTCAGCCCAGGAGGTTGAGGGTAATGTGCGCCACCGTGGGGGCAATCAGGCTCCGGGTGCGGTTGGCGATCATCCCAAACACCAGGCCGATGGCGCCCTGGCTGGCGATGGACATGGCCAGGCCCGCGAGGTAGTCGCCGCCCAGCATCGCCGTGGTCGCGCCCAGATGCCACACACCGAAGAGCAGGGAGCTGATGACCAGGCTCCAGCCCTCCCCGATCAGCGGGTTGAGCCGGGTCTGGAGGGCGCCCCGGAACAGGAACTCCTCCATGAAGCCGTTCTGCAGGAAGTTGTCCAGAATGGCGAACGGGAGCACGTAGAGTACCCGGGTATCGCCCATCGCAACTTTCACGGCCGCCAGGGCACCCACGACGAGGAGGAACGGCGCCGCGACGGCCCAGGAGCGGTAGCCCCTCCTCAGCCCCAGCTCCGCCGGCCTGACGCGGCAGAGCAGCAGCACGGCGCCGGGGAAGATCATGTACAGGCAGGGGTTGCGCACCCAGTTGTCGTTGCCGAAGAGCAGCCCGCCGGCAAGTTCAAGCACCTGCTCCAGCGGGGTCCAGAGCGGGATGTGCTCCCAGCCCGCCGGGGCGACGTTGTGGAAGCTCAGCGCGCTCAGGCCGGTCAGCAGGACAAATGCGAGGATGAGGACCACCTGCACCGACAGGGCCCACCGGCTGTGGCGGGAAGCCTCGGCCTCCGGCGGGTTCGGCGCGAGCCAGCGCAGCAGGAGCCATGTGATGACCAGCAACGCGCCCACCGTGACGGCGATCTGCAGGAGCAGGCCGGTGAAGCCGCGCAGCGCCAGCGTCGCCGCGGCCAGCAGCCACAGCAGCAGGTACGTGATCGCGGCGGGATGGGCGAGGGCCCGCCGGGTCTGCTGCCACGCCGAGGGCCGCGGGACAGTGGGCATCTGGTTTTGCGAATCGCTCATGTGGGGCACCTCCTCGCTGAGAAGACCCCGCAGCCATACCCTTTGAGTTCGGTTACAGCTGTCAGTTATAAAAATGTAAGGTTCGCGCACAGTGCGAGGCCGTACCCACGCAGGGGTGCGGCTTCCCAGGCCAGGAATGCATGCAAAGAGGCTCCCGCCCAGACGCCTGGGTGGGAGCCTCGTCTCGCCCTCCGGTGCAGCAGCTTACTCCTTGTTCGGCTTCAGCAGGTTGACGACGAGTGCGGTGACGACGGTACCGATGGCGATGGCCACCAGGTAGAGGCCCAGGTTCGTGATCACGTTGCCCATGGGCAGCACCCAGATGCCGCCGTGCGGCACCATCAGCTTGGCGCCGAAGGCCATCGAGAGGGCGCCGGTGACGGCCGAGCCGGCCATGATGGCGGGGATGACCCGGAACGGGTCGGCGGCGGCGAACGGGATCGCACCCTCGGTGATGAACGAGATGCCCAGCACTGCGGCGGCCTTGCCCGCCTCACGCTCCTCGTCGGTGTACTTCTTGGGCGCCAGGAGGGTCGCCAGGAAGAGGCCCAGCGGCGGGGTCATGCCGGCGGCCATGACGGCGGCCATGGGCTCGTACACCTGCGAGGCCAGCAGGCCCGTGCCGAAGGCGTACGCAGCCTTGTTGACGGGGCCGCCCATGTCGAAGGCCATCATCGCCCCGAGGATCAGGCCCAGCACCACGGCGGAGCCGCCGCTCAGGCCCGTCAGCCAGTTCTGCAGGCCCGCCATGATCGCCGCCATGGGCTCGTTCAGCACGTACACCATGATGAGGCCCGTAATGCCCACGCCCAGCAGCGGCAGGATCAGCACCGGCTTCATGCCCTCCAGCGTGCGGGGCAGCCGGATCCACTTGTTCAGGTAGAAGACCAGGTAGCCGGCCAGGAAGCCGCCCACGATGGCCCCGAGGAAGCCGGCGCCCACCGAGTTGGCCAGGAAGCCGGCGGCCATGCCGGGGGCGATGCCCGGGCGGTCGGCGATGGAGTAGGCGATGAAGGCCGCGAGGATCGGGACCATGAAGCCGAAGCCGGCCTGGCCGCCGATGACGTTGAGAACGTAGGCGAACGTGCCCTCGGTCGCCGCGGCCTCGATGCCGAACATGAACGAGATGGCGATCAGGATACCGCCGGCCACGGTGAAGGGGATCATGTAGGAGACGCCGGTCATCAGGTGCTTGTACCAGCCCGTGGCCTGCGCCTTCCGCTCCTTCTTGATCTCCTCGACCTGGGCCACGAGGTCCGGCTTGGCGGCCAGCGCCCGGTCGATCAGCCCGGCCGGGTCCTTGATGGCGTCGCCCACGCCGACCTCGATCAGCGGCTTGCCGGCAAAGCGGGACTTATCCACCTGCGTGTTCGCCGCGATGATGACGGCGTCGGCCTCGCGGATGTCGTCATCGGTGAGCACGTTCTCCGCCCCAATCGAACCACGGGTCTCGACCTTGATGGTCATCTGCTTGGCCGCGGCGGCCTTCTGCAGCGCCTCGGCCGCCATGTAGGTGTGGGCAATGCCGGTTGGACAAGAGGTAACGGCAACCAGCTTCTTCGACACGTGCGGCACCTCCCATGGAAGGGTTAGCTGTTCACCAGGTTCTGCGGTTCACTGGAGGGCGTTGACGACATCGGCGGGGCTCTCGGCCGTCAGCAGCTTCTGGCGGACCTCCTCGTGCATGAGCAGCCGGGCGAGCTGCGAAAGCGCCTTGAGGTGCAGGTCGTGGGCGCCGTCCGGCGCGGCGATCAAAAAGACCATCTGCACGGGCTCGCCGTCCAGGCTCTCCCAGGCGAGGCCGCTCCGGCTGCGGCCGAAGGCGACCGCCGCCCGGCTGACGCCGCCGCTCTTCCCGTGGGGGATCGCCACGCCGAACCCCACCGCGGTGGTGCCCAGCGCCTCCCGCGCCTTCACCGCCTGCAGGTAGGTCTCCAGATCCGTCACCGCACCGGTCTTCACCAGCAGCGCGCCCAGCTCGGCCATGGCCTCCTCGGGTGTTCCGGCCTTGAGATCGAGGGTTACCGTTTCAGGTGTGATCAGTTCCCGGATGCTCACTTGGCTTCACCTCCTTCTGCGGGATTCCACTCGGCTATGCGCACACGGGGCAACACGGCCTCCACCGCGCCGCCTGTGCATACCTGCGTTCCGTCGAGGCCCGCCGTGGCGGTGCCCGCCGCGGTGGCCAGCCGGAGCGCATCCGGCAGGGACAGGCCCCGGCTGAGCGCCACGGCGAAGCCGGCCACCATCGAGTCGCCGGCGCCCACGGTGCTGCCCGGGCGGATGTCGGGGGGCGTCGCCCACCACGACTGCCGGCCGGTCACCAGCGCCGCGCCGTCTGCGCCGCTGGAGACCACCACCACCTCAGGGCCCTCCGCCAGGAGCTGACGGGCGCCCTGCACCACGGCATCGGGGGTCTTCAGGCGGCGGCCCAGCAGGCGCTCGGTCTCGGCGAGGTTCGGCTTGATGAGGGTGGGATGGGCGGCCAGCGCAGCGCGCATCGGCTCGCCGTCGGTGTCCAGGATGGTCGGCACCCCGGCCCGGCGCGCGAGGGCGATGAGGTCCCGGTAGACGGTGACGGGGACGCCCGCCGGCAGGCTGCCGGCCAGGACCAGCACCGCCGTCTCCGGCAGCAGCTGCTCCACCAGGGCGACGAGTTCCTGCACCCGCTGCTCCGACACCGTAAAGCCGCTCTCGTTCAGCTCGGTCAGCTGCCCGGTGGCCGGCTCGATGATCTTGAGGTTGACTCGGGTCTCGCCGGGGACCATCAGGAACCGATGAGCCACCTGCTCCTGCGTGAGGCTCCTGAGGATGAGGTCCGCGTTCTCCTCGCCCAGGAAGCCGAGGACCTGCACGGGGGCGCCCAGGGCCCGCGCGACCCGGGCGACGTTGATCCCCTTGCCCCCGGGGTCCATGCGGACCGCGGCCACCCGGTTGGTGGCGCCGGCGGTGAACCCGGGGACCAGCAGGGTGCGGTCGATGGCTGGGTTGAGGGCGACGGCTGTGATGGTCTTCAACGTTGTATGCATCCCCTTTACTCGGCGGTGAGCACCTGAACGCCCCGGGCCACCAGTTCGGCGGCGAAGCGCTGGTCCATCCCCCGGTCGCTGATCAGCATATGCATGCCGGCCACGGGGGCGACAGTGGCGAAGGCGACGCGCCCGACCTTCGAGCTGTCGGCCACCACCACGACCTTGCGGGCAGAGGCGATCATCCGCCGCTTGACGGACGCCTCGGCCGGCGTGGGCGTGGTGAGCCCCCGCTCGAGGTCGATGCCGTTGGTGCCGAGGAACACCATGTCGACGTTGACCTGCTCCAGGGCCTGCTCGGCCAGCGGGCCCACCAGGGCCAGGGTGTTGCCCCTGACCGATCCGCCCGTGACGATCACCTCGACGCCGGGGGCATCCGCCAGCTCGGCGGCGATGGGATAGGCGTTGGTCACCACCGTCAGGTTGCGGCGGTCCTTGAGCAGCCGGGCGATCTCCAGCGTGGTCGTGCCGGCATCCAGGATGATCGAGGCCCCGTCGTGCACCATGCCCGCAGCCACCCGGGCGATGGCCACCTTCTCCGCCCGGTTCTGGTCGGTCTTCTCGAAGTAGCTGGGCTCCTCGCGGGTGGGGTCCGCCGGGACGGCGCCGCCGTGCGTCCGCTCCAAGAGGCCCTCGCGCTCCAGCTCCCGCAGGTCCCGCCGGATGGTCGACTCCGACACGCCGAAGGCCTGGCTGAGGTCCTGCACGGTGACGGATGCGCCGCTGCGTACCCGCTCGAGGATGCGACGCTTGCGCTCTTCCGGGAACATCCGATCACGTCCTGTCATGTAATCGTGGCTGTTTGTGCTCGTTTATGCTCGGTTTTGAGTATAGGCGATCGCGGGTGATCAGTCAATACGGAAAACGGGCGGTAAGCAGGTCTGGTGAGGTCCGGAAGAGGAGAGGACCCCGACTCCCTGGTGCGTGGAGTGGGGTCCTCTTCGCTGCCCATCGCTGAGGAGACCGCTATCCGGTTGCCAGTCATGGCTGGTTCTGGTCCGGCCGAAGCAGATCTGCTGGATGCACCGGGAGGACTTAGGGCTCAAGTAATTGAACAATAGACCAGACAACTATAGATGATCCGACGGGTCATCGAGGAGAGGAGCAAGACGTGGCCAAGTTCCTCAACACAACCGCAACGAACTACTACCTGGAAGAGCTGATCAAGAAGGCCCAGGAGCGGCTGATTTTGATCAGTCCGTATCTGAAGTTCAACGACCGGGTTAAGGAGCTTCTGGCGGACAAAGACCGCATGAAGATCGACGTCCGGATCGTGTACGGAAAGACTGAACTGGCGCCGCAGGAGATGAACTGGCTTCGTTCCATGGAGTTCGTGCGGACCTTCTTCTGCCAGAACCTCCATGCGAAGTGCTACCTCAACGAGCAGGCGGCCATCATCACATCGATGAACTTGTACGAGTTCAGCCAGATCAACAACAACGAGATGGGGGTCTACATTCAGAGAGACGTGGACCCCGAGCTTTACCGCGACACGTATGAGGAGGCCCTGCGGCTGATCAGGGTCAGTGAAACAGTCCAGTTCGATGGCACCGACGGCGAGGAACCGGACTCGTCGGACGCTGTCAGGGACGAGCAAGGCTACGACAAGCTGACGACGTCGAAACTCGCCCGGGAACGCGGACTTCGCACAGGAGAGCTGGTCGAGCTGCTAATCGCGAAGAGCTGGCTTACCAAGGACGGTGACAAAGTCAGGCTCACCGACGAAGGAAAACGGGCCGGCGGTCAGTTCATGTTCTCCAAGAAGCACGGCCCGTACTTTCTCTGGCCAAAGGACATCCAACTGTAGTCAAGGCCCTTCGAGGGCGTCACCCTGCTACCCGGGCCTGGTGGCCATGCCAGCAGGCGCACCCTGGGGCAGCCGGCTCTTCAAAGGTGACATGGAGTGACCGACCGATGGCAAGCAGCATAAGAGCAGTCCTGGACATCTGGTGGATCACGTTCGTCTTGTTCGTGCCCATCGCGCTTGTGTCATTCGTGCTCTCGCTGCTGACTCCGCGGAGCAGAAAGGCGCGCGCCAGGTTGCGACCTGCCCGGGAAATGGCCCAGTTGGACCGGATGTCCGGTGAGGAGTTCGAGCAGTTCCTCAGGGTGCTGTTCGAGCGCAAGGGCTTCAAGGTCGCACTCACGCCCGCCTCCGGAGACTATGGCGTTGACCTGATTCTGACCCGCCCCGGGACGGGAGAGCGGATCGCCGTACAGGCCAAGCGATACGACCGCCGGAACTCCGTAGGCGTCCGGGCGGTTCAGGAGGTCTACTCGGGCAAGGACTACTATGATTGCGCCCGGGCCATCGTCGTCACTACCTCCTACTTCACAGAGAACGCCAAGGAGAGTGCGCGCAAGCTCGGCGTGTACCTCATCGACCGCGACCACCTTACAGAGGAGTTCCGTCAGGGGCGGGCGGGTTAACGCCACCTCAGGGGCAGAGCGCGACCAGCGGGCTCCAGTTCTGCCCGGGCCGTCCCGCAGCGGCAGGCCCCTCAGGTGCCCCTCTACGAACTCGCCGACGCGCTTGAGGAGCTATCCAGGTGGAGCTGGTAGTAGACCATGGCCGCCAGCGCGGCCGCGACCAGGGAGGGCACGCCGTCGACCTGCAGGTTGCAGTCCTTGCCGACGAAGTCGCCGCCGATCCGACCGGTGAGGCGGCCACCTGCGGCGGTCAGCCGCAGGTCAGCGCCGGAGATGGTCCCGCCGATCCGGCCGGTGATCTGGTCGCCGGACTGCGCCAGCGCGATGTCCCAGCCGACGACCTCGCCTCCCATCCGTCCCCGGCCCTCATTCCCGCTGATTGCGAAGTAGAGATCCTTCCCGACGATCGCGCCGCCCCAGCGCCCGCGCAGGACCGCACCATCGAAGAAGAGGTTGACGTCCTTGCCCGTCAGGGCACCGCCGAAGCGCCCTCTGATGCCGCCGTTCTCATACGTAACGCGGATATCGTTGCCCGCCAGGGCGCCGCCGATGCGACCCTCAACAGATCCTGCCATCCATCGTGCCCCCTCATGCCCACTGTCTGACTGGCCTCATCCCTTGCGGATAGCTTTCCGCCCAGTGCGGGCTGCTCCCCTGGAAGTGAGCCGCCTCGTCAGGCAGCAGGTTCGACCGCTTCCACTCGCCTGGCCGGCCGCGCTGGCCGCGAATGCGTACAGGGCCACGGCCGCCCCCAGTCCGCCGATGCCCGCACCGATGATGAATGTTGTCCGGGCGATGCCTCCCCCGCCACTTTGGTCCCGCTGCCCATTCCAAGGGTATGGGCGAGAGGAACGACCGAAGCACCCCCAGCGCCTCCTCGACGCGTGGGGGTGCTCTGTCTGATCTCCTGCCAGGTCAGCCGGATCACCAGGCGAGCGCCCCCTGAACGCCGGTGCTCGCCGCCGCTCGCGCCGCCAACCTACCTGCTCAACAACGTGCCCACGTACCGGATCAGCTCGTTGGCGCAGACCTCGCAGTAGCCGTGCTCGTCGATCAGCCGCTGCACCACCTCGTTGATCCGCTTCTGCTGCTCCGGGTCCGGGGTGCGGGTGGACGTGGTGATCTTCACCACGTTCTTCATGTCCGCGAACAGCTTCTTCTCGATGGCCTCCTTCAGCCGCTCGTGGCTCGTGTACTCGAACTTCTGCCCCTTGCGGGCCAGCGTCGAGATGCGGATCATGATCTCCTCCCGGAACGCCTTCTTGGCGTTCTCGGTCACCCCGATCTGCTCCTCGATGGAGCGCATCAGCTTCTCGTCCGGGTCGACCTCCTCCTCGGTGATCGGGTCGATCAGCTTCTGCTTGTTCACGTAGGCTTCCACGTTGTCCAGGTAGTTGTTGAACACCGAGCGGGCCGTCTCCTCGAACGCGTAGATGAAGGCGCGCTGGATCTCGTTGCGGGCCAGCTCGTCGTACTCCTTGCGCGCCTCGTAAATGAAGTTCAGGTAGTTCTCCTTGTCCTCGCGCGTGATGCCGGTGTGCTGCTCGAAGCCGTCCTTGAGCGCCCGCAGGGCGTCCAGCGGGTTGATGCAGGTGACGCCCTCCTTCACCAGGGCGCTGGAGAGCCGGTTGATGATGTAGCGCGGGGAGATGCCCATCATCCCCTCCCGCTGCGCCTCTTCCTGCAGCTCCTTGATGTCCTTCTGCGTGAACCCCTCCACGGACTCGCCGTTGTAGAGCTTCAGCTTCTTGATGAGGCTGAGGCCCGCCTTCTTGGACGGCTCCAGCCGGGTGAGGATGGCGAACATCGAGGCGATGCGGAGGGTGTGCGGTGCGATGTGGATGCCCTTCAGCCCCGAGTCGGCCAGCAGCTTCTCGTAGATGCGGACCTCGTCGTTGACCTTCAGGTTGTACGGCACACGCACGAGGATCATGCGGTCCTTCAGCGCTTCGTTCTTCTTATTGCTTACAAACGCGTTGAACTCATTCTCGTTGGTATGGCTGATGATGACCTCGTCTGCGTAGATCATGGCGAAGCGGCCGGTCTTGATGGACTGCTCCTGGCTGAGGGTGAGCAGGCCGTAGAGGAACTTCTCGTCGCACTTCAGCATCTCGATGAACTCCATGAGGCCGCGGTTGGCCACGTTCAGCTCGCCGTCGAACCGGTAGGCCCTGGGGTCCGACTCGGTGCCGTACTGCCCGATGGTGCTCAGGTCCACCGAGCCCGTCAGCTCGGAGATGTCCTGGCTCTTGGGGTCCGACGGGGTGAACGTGCCGATGCCCACCCGGTTCTTCTCCGAGAAGGCGATGCGCTGCACGATCACGTCCTCGATCCGGCCGTCGTACTTGTCCTTGAGCATCTGCCGGCAGGCGGGGCACAGGTCGCCCTCGATGTAGATGCCGTACTCCTTCCGTATCTCCTCCCGCAGTTCCTCGGGGATCAGGTGGAGCGGCTCCTCGTGCATCGGGCAGCCCTTGATGGCGTAGATCGCCCCCGCCTCCGTGCGCGACCAGCGCTCCAGCCCGCGCTTGAGGAGCGAGACGATGGTCGACTTGCCGCCGCCCACCGGCCCCATCAGGAGCAGGATCCGCTTGCGCACCTCCAGCCGCTTGGCCGCGGAGCTGAAGTACTCCACCAGTTGCTCCAGCGGCTTCTCCAGCCCGAAGATCTCGCCGGTAAAGAACTTGAAAAGTTTCTGGCCGTCCGGCCCCTTCTCGACGCCGGCGTTCATGATCATGTTGTAAACCCGCGCGTGCGCCAGGTCGGCCACTGCGGGGTTGCGCTTCACAATCTCGAAGTAGTCCAGGAAGGTGCCTTCCCAGGCCAGACGCTGTTCCTCCGCCCGGTGCTGCTCCAGTCGCTCCTTCAGGTCCACGGGTACCCTCCTCTCCCACACGCCCGCACCCTGTCAGCGGTTGGATTAAAGTATATGAGCGAGGGCAGCCCCGGTGTCACGAAAAAGGAGGGGGCCAGGCCCCCTCCCTCGCTATTCCGCCACCAGCCCGGCCACGCTCTCCAGCACGTAGTCCGGCTTCCACGGCGAGTGCTCCACCTGCTCCCGCCGGGTGACGCCCGTCAGCACCAGCGCCGTCGCCATGCCGGCCTCCCGTCCCATGCGCATGTCAGTCTCCAGCCGGTCGCCGACCATGATGCACTCGTCGGGGGTGAGCCCCAGCAGGTCCATGGCCTCCTGCACCGTGATGGGCGACGGCTTGCCGGTGATCAGCTCCACCTTCTTGCCGGTGACGCCCTCCACCGCGCCGATCATCCCGCCCACGTCGGCCACCTCACCGCCCGGCACCGGGCAGGTGCGGTCGGGGTGCGTGGCGATGAACCGTGCGCCGTTGCGGATGGCCTGCAGGGCGTCGTTCAGCTTCTTGTAGGTGAACTGCCGGTCCCACGAGACCACCACGTACTCGCAGGCCAGCGGGTCCGCCACCAGCTTGATGCCCCGCTTCCGCAGCTCCTCCGCCAGGGGCTCCTCGCCGATCAGGTAAACCCTGGCCCCCGGTGCGTGGCGGCTCAGGTAGCGGGCCATGATGATCGAGGAGTTGAGCACCTCCTCCACCGCCGCCTGGATGCCCAGGCGGTTCAGCTTGGCCGCGTAGCTGGCCGCCGGCTCGATGGGCTTGTTGGAGAGGAACGCCACCCTGGCCCCCCGCCGGCGCAGCTCCGCCAGCGTCTCGGGTGCGCCGGGGATGGCGTGGTCGCCGAGGTAGATGGTGCCGTCCAGGTCGAAGACGTAGCCCTTGTACTGCTTCAAATGACGCAACCCCCTGTGAGCTTTGCGCTTTGCACAGGTTCGCTAAGGCCGGATGAACTCCTGCGCCATAGGATACACAGAACAATCGAACCGGGGGGGAGCGTCTTGCCAATCGCCGTAGCCGGAGCGGGCTATGTGGGCCTGACCACTGCAGCCTGCCTTTGCGAACTGGGCCACCAGGTCACGCTCCTGGAAATCGACGTCGAACGAGTGGCCAGACTGAAGCGAGGCGAGAGCCCCATCTTCGAACCCGGGCTGGACGCCCTGCTCCAGCGACACCTGGGGCGGGCCCTCAAGGTGACCACCGACCTGAGCGAGGCGCTGGACGGCGCCGAGGTGCTGATCGCCTGCGTGGGCACCCCGCCCACCGCCTCCGGCGCCCCGAACCTCTCGGCCCTCTGGCGCCTGCTCGGAGATCTGCGCCGGCAGAGACGGTCGGGCGAACTGACCGTCGTCGTCAAGTCCACCGTGCCCCCTGGGACGAACCGCCGGGCCCAGCAGCGGCTGGGTGCCGGCTTCGCCGTGGTATCGAACCCCGAGTTTCTGCGGGAGGGAACCGCCATCCACGACTTCTTCCACCCCGACCGCATCGTCGTCGGCGCCGCGCAGCCCGCCGCCGCCCGGCAGGTGGCGGCGCTCTACCGGGGCATCGACGCGCCGGTGGTGGTCACGGGATGGGAGGAGGCGGAACTGATCAAGTATGCCAGCAACGCCTTCCTGGCCGTCAAGCTCTCGTTCACCAACGAGGTGGCGGCCGTGGCCGACAGCCTGGGCGCCGACGGCCTGACCGTGCTCAGGGGCGTGGGGCTGGACCGCCGCATCGGCCCGCACTTCCTGGCGCCCGGTCCCGGGTACGGCGGCTCCTGCCTGCCCAAGGACCTGGCCGCGCTGCGCTGGACCGCACGGCGGCGGCGGGTCCGCCTCGACCTCCTCCCCGCTGCCGAGCGGGCCAACCGGCGCCAGCGGCAGCGGGTGCTGGCGAAGCTGGGACCCGTGGCGGGGAAGCGCATCGCCGTCTGGGGCCTCGCCTTCAAGGCGGGCACCGACGACGTGCGGGAGTCGCCGGCCCTGGAGATCATCCCGGCGCTGCTGGCGCATGGGGCCCGGGTGGTCGCCCACGACCCCGAGGCCCGCCGCACCTTCGCAGCGGCCCTGACGGGCACGGGCGTGCAGCGGGAAGGCAGCGCCCCTGCCAGCACGGGGGTGCCGGCGCCTGGCGCCGGCCTGCCGGACGGGCTCACGTTGGTTGACGACATGTGGGAGGCGGCCAGGGGAGCCGACGCGCTGCTGGTGCTGACGGAGTGGCCGGAGTACGCCGCCGCCCCGCCGGAGGCGATCCGCACCGCCCTCGCAGGCGACCTCGTCGTGGACGCCCGGAACCTCTTCGACCCCGAGGTGATGGCGACAGCCGGCCTGCGCTACCGGGGCGTCGGGCGGGACCGGGGGTTCCACCCTCCCGCCTAGCCGGGTGGGCCCTGGTCACCCCAGCGCCACCAGACCATGCTGCCGGTCAGCCGACGCGGGCGGCACCCCGGCGCCACCGGGTTCTGCGGCTGGCCGGCTGATGCCACAAGAGAACCCCGAGGGCTGAACCCCTCGGGGTTTTGCTTATACATCATTACACTTACCTGCCTGACATCGCCGGAACCGCTGCCCGAGCCGCCGTCCTAGGCGTCGGAGTCACCGCCCGATCCGTCGGCCTCCTCGTCGCCGGAGCCGCCATCCGAGCCATCAGCCTCGGCGTCGGCGTCGTCACCCGAGCCGTCGCCCTCGGCGTCAGCGTCGTCGCCCGAGCCGTCACCCTCGGCGTCGGCGTCGTCACCCGAGCCGTCGCCCTCGGCGTCAGCGTCGTCGCCCGACCCTTCGCCCTCGGCGTCAGCGTCGTCGCCTGATCCCTCGCCCTCGGCGTCAGCGTCGTCGCCCGAGCCGTCGCCCTCGGCATCGGCCTCGTCGCCCGAGCCGTCGCCCTCGGCGTCGGCCTCGTCGCCCGAGCCGTCGCCCTCGGCGTCGGCCTCGCCGCCCGAGTCGTCGCCCTCAGCGTCGGCGTCGTCGCCCGAGCCGTCGGCCTCGGCGTCAGCATCGTCGCCCGAGCCGTCGCCCTCGGCGTCGGCGTCATAGCCCGAACCGTCCTCCTCGTCGCCGGAACCGCCGCCCGAACCATCCTCCTCATCGCCGTAGGAGCCGCTGCCCGAACCGTCCTCCTCGTCGCCGTAGGAGCCGCTGCCCGAACCGTCCTCCTCGTCGCCGTAGGAGCCGCTGCCCGAACCGTCACCCGAACCGCCCGAGCCGTCGCCCGAGCCGGCGTCCTCGTCACCCTCGCCATCACCGGTGGCCTGCAGCAGGTGAGCCCGGACCGGCTCCTCAGCATAGAGTGAATCCATATCCAGCTTCTCTTCCTCGACCACTTCCAGCAGGCGATCAGCCAGGTTCTCGAACTGCGTCATGCTCCCATCCCTCCGAGGTGGTTGTGCGGTCCCTGCTGCGACCTGACGTTCCATCCTATGCCCGCCCGGCGTATTCCGTCACCTGGGCCGGGCCTGGAGGGGGCAGAAGTTTCGTGCACTTGTGTGAACTCGACCTGGGGCCAGACCCGTGGCCGAGGCTGGCCGAGGGCAGCGTGACCGGCCAGCTCAGCTGGGACCGGGGGCCCGCCCTGCCTGTCTCCGTGCGCATCCGGGGGGCGCACTCCCGGAAGTTCCCCAAGCGGTCGTTGCAGGTGACCCTGCGGGGTGCGCGCCTGCCCGACGAGCCGCCTGCCGGCCACGCCGTCCGCCGCATCCACCTGAACGCGGACTTCGTCGACCCCACCCTGCTCCGTTCGGCGCTCTGCTACACGCTCTTCCCCGCCCTGGGCGTGGACGCGCCCCGGTGGCGCCACGTACACCTGATCGTCAGCGGCGAGCCGGCCGGGCTGTACGTGGCCCTGGAGTCAGTGGACGAGGACTTCTGCCGGCGCCGGGGCTGGACCCCGGGCCCCATCTTCTACGCCGTGAACCGCAACGCCAACCTGGGACTGATCAGCCCCTTCACCCGCACCCTGAAGGAACCCCTGGAGAAGGGGTATTTCGCGCTGGGCGGAGCCGATCCGGGCCCGATCCGAGAGATGCTGATGGCCATCAACCTGTCCCCGGCCGAGGACGTGCCGGAGGTCGCCGCCCGCTGGTTCGACCTGGAGCGCTATATCCACTGGGTGATCGGGGCGGTCTTCGTCGGGAACCGGGACGGGTTCATGCACAACTACGCCCTGTACCTGGAGCCGAACCAGCGCCGCTTCCGCATCATCCCGTGGGACTACGACGCCACCTGGGGCATCGACATCCACGGCCGCCCCGCCCGCCTGGACCGGGTGCCGGTGACGGGCTGGAACAAGCTCTCCCACCGCCTCTTCACCCACCCGCACGGGCGGGAGCGCTTCCGCCGCGCCTTCCGGACCGCCCTCGGCGGTCCGCTGGCCCCCGACACCGTGCTCCCGCTGATCGACCGGCTCAGCCAGCAGCTGGAGCGCTGGCTGGAGCGAGACCCCTACCTTGCGCAGGCCGACTTCCCCGCGGAGGTAGAGCGCCTGCGCCGCTGGGCGGTGGACCGCCGGGAGCTGCTGCTGCGAGAGCTGGATGCGCTGTAGGGCGGGTGAACGGCGCGAATCACCACACCCAGCACAAACGCCCCCCGAGTCGGGGGGCGAGTGTGCGGCTATTGCACGATCGAGACCCGGGCCAGGCCCGAGTACCGCTGGAACCGGGAGACGGCCGTCCGGCGGGGCTCGGGGGCGGAGTGCTGGCGCACGCCGTTCAGCGTGGCCACATGCTCTTCGGGCTGCGGCTCCACTTCCGCCTCCGCCTCAGCCGCAACCTCGTCCGGTTCCACGATCGCCTCGTGCTCCGCCACCACCTCGGGAGCGAACGCGCCGGCCGGCTCGCTCACGCTCGCCGAGGAATCGCTGAAGTCCGAGCTCACGGAGCTGTCGAGGTCCTCGACCTCGCCGTCGGTCAGCAGGTCGTAAGCCTTCACCCAGAGGCGGGCCCGGCCGACGGCCTCCAGGGCGATGCGGGACTCCAGGGTCACCTGGATCAGCCCGTCCCGCACCTCGGCCTCGACGCAGCGAACGCCGCCGACCAGCTTGCAGGTGGTCTCCACATCGCCGACGACCTGGGCGATCAGCGGCACGTTGGCCGGTTCGGCGTGTGTACAGGTGAGACGCTCCACCCGGGTACGGTCGGCGGTGCCGCACCACACCTCACAAACGGCGGTCAGGTGGACCTCGGGCCCCTCGGCGCCGGGCTCCACCGTGACGGCCGTGCTGCTCACGTGAACCCCGAGCACGCAGTCCGCATCCTCGGCGGGAGCGGAGCGCGACCAGACAACCCGGCGGTCGCATCGTCCCACGACGGCACGGGTCACGATCTCCTGCAACCGTATGCTGGACAAGGGTCATCCTCCTCGGGTTATGTTCTCGTATCAGGCTATGCCACCCGGAGACCGTCTGCTCATGGCGGGGGCGGGGCGCTTCTCACTCCCGCCCCGCCAGGAGCCACTGATACTGCTGCCAGAGGCCTTCCTCCAGCGGCGTCGAAGGCAGGAAGCCCACCTCCTGCCACAGCCGGGTGGTGTCGGCCCGGGTCTCCCGCATGTCGCCCGGGGCGGGGGGCAGGTACTGCAGCCGGACCGGACGCCCGGTGACGGCTGCGATCAGCCGGATGGCCTTGCGCACCGTCACGGCGGTGCCGCCGCCCACGTTGATGGCCATGCCGACCACGGGGTTGAGGGCCGCCCGTTGCGTCGCCACCACGGCGTCGCCCACGTAGGTGAAGTCGCGCAGCTGCTGGCCGTCGCCGTAGATCTTGATCGGCGCGCCGGTCAGCGCTGCGGTCAGCCAGCGGGAGAACGCCATGTCCGGGCGCTGGCGGGGGCCGTAGACGGTGAAGTACCGCAAGGCCACCCAGGGGATGCCCGCCGTCCGCCCGTACAGGTCGCACAGCCGCTCCGCCGCGAGCTTGGTCAGGCCGTAGGGCGAGACGGGCAGCGTCGGCCCGTCCTCCTTGGCCGGCATGGGCGCCTCGCCGTAGACCGACGAGGTGGAGGCCAGGACGAACTTCTTCAGGCTCCGCCCCCTGGCGGCCTCCAGCAGGCGCTGGGTCGTCTCGATGTTGCCCCGGCTGTAGGCGGGGAACTGATCCCAGCTCTCCCGCACCCCCGGCTGGCCGGCGAGGTGGATCACGTACTCGGCCCCGTCAAGCAGGGGGGCGAGGTCCATCTCCAGCAGGTCGCCCTGCACGTCGGCCCCCGGACGGCGGTCCACCCCCACCACGGTATGGCCGGACGCGCGCAGATGCTCCACCAGGTGCGAACCGATGAACCCCGCCGCCCCGGTCACGAGAAAGCGCGCCATTGCTCACCCCTCCAGTACGGCCAGCTGTTCCCGGGCCACCCGCTCCCAGCTGAACGACTCCTCCGCCATGCGGCGGCCTTCGGCGCCGAGGCGGCGGCGCAGGTCCGGGTCGTCCAGCAGGGCCTGTATGGCCGAGGCGAACCCCTCGGGCCGGTGGCAGGGGCGGACCAGCAAACCGTTCCGCCCCTCCTCCACCACCTCGGCGTTGCCGCCCCGGTCGGTGGTGACGATGGGCAGCCCGCAGGCCATCGCCTCGTAGTGGACCCGCGCCAGCGGCTCCTCCCACTGCGAGGCGCAGACGAAGAGGTCGCCCAGGCGGAAGTAGGCGTCCACCTCGTGGTAGGGAACGTAGCCCACCATCCGCACCCCGTCGCCCAGGCGGGCGGCCTGCTGCCGGACGGCCTGCACGTAGGCGTCCGCGTCGTCCCGGCCGTACCAGCGGGAGCCCACCTGGACCAGCACCGCCTCGGGGTGCGTGAGGAGCACCCGCTCCATCGCCTCCAGGAGCACGTGGATCCCCTTCTTGGCCGAAAGCCGGCCCACCGAGAGCACCACCGGCCGCCCCGCCAGCCCGAGCCGGGCCCGGAGCGCCTCCGACTGCGGCGACGGCCCCGGACGGAAGCGCTCCAGGTCCACCCCCGAGCGGATCGTGCGGAGCTTGCCCGCGTACTCCGGGTAGAGCCGGGCGATGGAGCCCCGGATGAAGTCGCTGATGGTCACCACGGCGTCGACCCTGGCCAGGATGCGCCGGGCCTCGGCCGGGCTCAGGCGGTGGGGGGCGAACATGGCGTTGTGCAGCGAGAGGACCAGCCGGGCACCGGGGGCCGCGCGGGCGATCCGCTCCACGAAGGCGGGGCGGTTGAAGATCTCCACCACGTCCCAGCGCTCGGTGGCCAGGAAGGCGGCCGCCCGGTCCCCGTAGGACTCGGCCCCGCCCTCGGCCGGCAGGCGCACGTGCCGCACGGTGCCGCCGCCCGCCCTGCCCTGCGGCAGGGACGGGCCGGCGAGGGCGACCGCCTCCCGGTCGGGCAGGGCGGGGTCCGTGCGCCCGACCACCGTCACGTCATGCCGGGCGCTGAGAAAGGGCAGCACCCCGTCGATATACGTCTGGATGGCGCCGCCCCGCACCGGCGGCACCGGCAGCTTTTCCGTGCACACCAGCGCGATCCGCATCGCTCAGCCACGCTCCCAGAGGCTGCGGATGTCGCCGGCCACCCGGTCCCATCCGTAGCGCTCCTCCGCCAGCGCCCGCCCGCGGCGGCCCATCTGCACGCGCAGGTCGGCGTCGCCCAGCAGGCGCAGGATCGCCCGGGCGAAGGCCTCGGGGTTTGACGGCTCCTCCACGACGAGGCCGTTGCCCTGCCCCCGCACCACCTCCGGGTTGCCGCCCCGGTCGGTGGTGATGATGGGCAGGCCGGCGGCCATCGCCTCGTAGTGGACCCGCGCCAGCGGCTCCTCCCACTGCGAGGCGCAGACGAAGAGGTCGCCCGCTGCGAACCACTCGTGGACCTTGTCGGCGGGCACGTACCCGGTCGTGTAGACCTTCAGCGGCGCCCGGGCCGCCAGGGCCCGCACGTAGGCCACGTAGTCGCTGATGCGGTCCTCGCCGTACCACTTGCTGCCCACCAGCACCAGGGTCGCCTGCGGATACCGCCGGGCCACGTACCCCATGGCCCGGAGCAGTACGTCGGCCCCCTTCTTGGGCGAGAGCCGCCCCACGTAGAGCACCACGGGTCCGCCGCCGAGGCCGTGCTCCGACCGGATCCGCTGCCGGATCCGGCGCGCCTCCGGGCTCCAGAGGGGCATAAACCGCGCCAGGTCAACCCCGGAGTAGACGGTCTGCAGCTTGGGCTGCGCCTCGGGATAGAGCGCCGCCACGCCGCGGCCGATGAAGTCGCTCACCGTCACGATGCGGTCCACCGCCTCGATCGCGGCCTTCGCCTCGTCGGCGCCGATCTTCTCGGGGCGGAACATCTCGTTGTGCAGGCTGAGGATCAGGCGGCTCCCGGGCAGCGCCTCCTGCACGGGCAGGACCATCTTGGGCCGGTTGAAAATGTGGACCACGTCGAACCGGGTGTTCCAGTCGCGCAGGAGGTCCAGCACCCGCTCCAGGTAGAGCGGGAAGGTGCCGCCGGGCACCCGCCAGTAGGCCACCCCGTCCCGGGTCTCCCGCTGGGGCAGCTCGGGGTCGCTGACGCCGATGACGGCCAGCTGGTGGTGGCGGGCCAGGCGCGGCGCCACCGCGGCGATATAGGTCTGGATCGCGCCGCCCCGCACCGGCGGGACGGGCAGCTTCTCGGTGCAGATCATCAGGCAGCGCACGGCGCCTTCACCTCCTGCGCTTGAGGCCCAGCTCCGCCAGGGCCCGCTGCTTGCGCTCGTCGGTCACCAGCAGCCGCTGGAGGGCGGCGACCATGGTGGCGTCCAGCATCATCCCGGGGTCGAAGAGGGCGTCCTTCACCAGCTTGTAGAACTCGTTGGGCAGGAGCATGTCGATCAGCATCACCTGAAGGGCGGCGGGCTCCAGCGGGTTGGCCTCGTTGTAGGCCCGGATCATCGCCCGCATCCAGCCGACGTCCCAGTCGCCCCGGTCGTCCATCGTGCCGGTGATCAGCTTGCGCAGGTCGCGGAAGGCCAGGTCGAAGGCGACGCCGTCCAGGTCGATGATCCAGACCTTGCCGTCGGGACCGATCTGGCCGTTGGACCAGCCGTAGTCCTGGTGCGCCAGGCCCCACTCCTGGTCCCCCCGGGCGATCAGGTCGCGGTAGGCGGACTCCTCCAGGAGCCGGATCGCCTCGTCGGCCTGGTTGCGGAACCGGGGGAGCACCTCCAGCAGAAGGGGGCTGGCCGGCATGTCGCGGTAGGCCCGCGCCAGGTGCTCGAACCAGTCCAGCTTGGTGCGCAGCTTCTGATAGACCCGGGGCCAGCGGTGGAGCCGGCTGGCGTGGTAGGCGCCGGGCGGGGGCTGGTAGCCGCGGGAGCGGCGGTGGAACTCGCCCAGGCCGTAGCAGAGCATCTCCGGTCCGTCGATGGTCTCCTTCGGGGCCTGGCGCAGCCCCTGGATCCACTCGGCGACGATGAACATGCGCCCGCCGACCACGGTGTAGAGCTTACCGTCGCGGGTCGGCACCAGAGGCGCCACCCGGGCCTTCTGCTTGACCAGGTACTCCTGGGCGCCGATGGAGAACAGGTTCCGCTCGAAGGGTCGGTGCAGGAGCTTCAGGGCGCGGGTGCCGCGGTTGGTCTCGATCCTCCAGATCGCACCCCAGCCCTTCTCGGGCTTGGTGGCGGCGACGGTCATGCCGGTGACCTTCATGTCCCAGGCGCGCGCCGCCTGCTCGGCCAGGGCCAGGATCTCAGGCGGGACTTGGTCGTCAGCTCGGGCGTCGTCCTCTCTCCTCGCACTAGCCAGGGCCGCCGCGACTGCGTGCGACCGCCGGGACCAGAAGTCCTCCGGGTCGGCAGGCGCAGGCACGGGTTCTCGCCCACTCCGGATGATCCACGCCTCGGTGGTGGAGGGCACGAAGATCCCGGTGTTTGCGGGGATGAAGAGGGTAGCTGGCCGGTTGTTCACCGGGTCACCTCCCAGGGTTGCGGTTGCTGCGGCGGAACCAGCAGGTGCGCGTCGTCGCCCAGCACCAGGGCGGCCGGGCTCTCCGCCCGGGTCCACACCTGCGCGCCGGCGCCCACCACCGAGTCGGCCAGGTGGAGCGCAGGCCCTTCCAGCCGGCAGCCGGGCAGGAGCACGGAGTTGACAAGCCTGACCCCCTCGAGCGTCACACCGTCGCCGACGCTGGTCAGCGGACCGATCTCGCTGCCCACCACCCGGCAGTCGGCGCCGATGACCAGGGGACCCCTGAGCCGGACCCCCCGCAGCACCGCGCGGGGGCCGATCTGCACGGGCCCCTCGATGGACACCTCCTCCAGGACGGCCGTCCGGTCGATGCGGGTAGGGAGGGCGGCGAGGAGGCGGGCGTTGGCCTCCAGCAGGCCCGTCACGCTGCCCGCGTCCTGCCACCAGCCCGTCAGGGTGTGGCCGAGCACCAGCTGGCCGGCAGCGATGAGCCCGCCGATCGCGTCGGTGATCTCCAGTTCGCCGCGGGCCGACGGCCGCAGGCCCTCGATCGCGGCGTGCACGGCGGGGGAAAAGAGATAGATGCCGGCCACGGCCAGGTCGGAGGGCGGGTCGGCCGGCTTCTCCACGACCCCCACCACGCGCTCACCCTGCAGGGAGGCCACGCCGAATGCGCTGGGATCGGCGACCCGCTTCAGCGTGAGCAGTGCGGCGGGCGAGGCCTCGGCGAAGCGCCGGAGGGCGGGTGTGAGGTCCGCGTCGGTCAGGTTGTCACCCAGGTAGAGCAGAAAGGGTTCATCGCTGAGGAACGGCCGGGCTGTCGCCACCGCATGGGCGATGCCCCGGGGCTCGGCCTGCTGGATCACGTGCACGCGCAGGTGGGGCCACTGCCGCACCGCCTCCTCCAGCTCCGGCTGCCCGGGGCTGACGACCACCCCGATCTCTTCAAAGCCGAATCGTGCCAGGTAGTCAAAGACGTGTTGCCAGATCGGCCGGCCAGCAACGGGAAGCGCTGCCTTGGCCCGGGTGTGGGTCAGCGGCCGCAGGCGGCTCCCCCGTCCGGCGAAGAGAACCAGGGCTTTCACTTGCACCCCCTGCCTTTCCTCCTATCACGGTATGCAGGAGGGGGAGGCGTGGTTTACGTAATGCCAACGGCCCGTGGCAGTGGCCACGGGCCGGTTGTGCGGCGTTGGCTCGGTTCACGGGACAACGGGAGGCGCGCTCAGACCTCGGGCACGTGATCCTCCGCCCGCACCCAGTAGCGGGTGAGGGCCCTGGCCTCGACCTCCACCGTCGCCGAGAAGTCGACGTGGATGGTCTCGCCCTCGACGTGCACGCCGGTGGCGCGCGGGGTTCCCACCAGGCGCAGATGGTAGCTGGGGTCGCTCACCAGGGTGCCCCGCAGGGACACCGACACCTCCTGCACGGTGTGGCTGCTTGTGTGTAGGACCTCGGTACCGCCGGAACCGAGGCACCACAGGTCAGCCTCCAGCGTGATGTCAGCCTGGGGGCCGTTCCCCTCGTGCTTCAGCGCGCAGGTGGCCTGCCCGACGCGCACACCGAGAACCTGGGAGACGCCCTGGGCTGTCACCTGGTGCGACCAGTTGACCGTCACCTCGCCCCGACCGACGACGGCCTCCGAGATGATCTCCAGGAGCAACGGGCCACCTCCTTCCGGACAGGGACACGACTGCGTCTGTTCCCAGCCTATGCACGGGCCCGTCGCCCGGCACTGCTATCGTTCGTCCAAATGAAAACACGCGTAGACCGAGGGAGGGCTTTCTGTGCTCCTCACGCCCCGCACCGAGCTGGAGCACCGCATCCGCAGGCTGCAGGCCGCCCTGGAGCGGCAGGCGCTGGATGGGGCTCTGCTGCACAGCACCACGTCGCTCCTCTACTTCACGGGCAGCGCCCAGCAGGGTCACCTCTGGGTGCCGGCCGCCGGCGAGCCGCGCTACCTGGTGCGCCGGGTGCTGGACCGCGCCCGGCGCGAGTCGGCCCTGAGCCACATCGAGCCGCTGACCAGCCTGCGCGCCCTGCCGGACCACCTGGGCTCCGCCCGCCGGATCGGCATGGAGCTGGACCGGCTGCCGGTGACCCAGTTCGAGCTGTACCGGCGCCACCTGCCCGGCGTGGAGGCGGTGGACGTGGGGCCGGCCATCCGGCAGCTGCGGTCGGTGAAGTCGCCGTGGGAGGTGGAGCGCGTCCGGGCCTCCGCCCGGGCGGCCGACGAGACCTACAAGGCGCTCTACGTCGCCCTGCGGGAGGGGCTGACCGAGCTGGAGCTCTCGGTGGTGGGCGAGACCGCCCAGCGGCTGGCGGGCGCCCAGGGCATGATCCGCTGGCACGCGCACAACGCCTTCGAGTCGCCGGTCATGATGGTGCTGGCCGGCGAGTCGGGCCTGGCGTTCTCGTTCGCCGACACGCCCTTCGGCGGCGAGGGGCTCACTCCCGCAGCCCCGTACGGGGCGGGCCGGCGCGCCATCCGGCGGGACGAGCCGGTCTGCGTCGACTACCCGACGGTGGTGGACGGCTACGTGCACGACCAGACCCGCACCATGGTGGTCGGGCGGCTGGCGCCTGACCTGGTGCGGGCCCACGGAGTCTGCCGGGAGATCCTGGACATGATCGCGGAGGAGGCCCGCCCCGGGGCCACCGGCGAGCAGCTCTGGGAGCGGGCGGTGGCCATCGCCCGGCGGGCCGGGCTGGAGGAGCACTTCATGGGCTGGGGCGAGAGCCGGGTGCGCTTCGTGGGCCACGGCGTGGGGCTGGAGCTGGACGAGTGGCCGATCCTCGCCCCCCGGCAGCAGCAGCCGCTGGAGGCGGGCAACGTCATCGCCGTCGAGCCCAAGTTCTTCTTCCCGGGCCGCGGCGCGGTGGGGCTGGAGTCCACCTTCGTCGTGACCCCCTCGGGGGCGGAGCGGCTCTCCATCACGGGCGAGGAGCTGGGCGTGAAGCCATGAGCGCCGGACGCGGTCTGAGGCGCCGGGTAATCCGGTGGGCCGCCGTCCTGGCCCCCCTGCTGGCCGCCCTCGGCTACGGGGCGGCCGTCGCTCTGGCGAAGGCCAATCCGCCCCTGGCGCTCTGTGGAGGCGCGTCGAACCAGATCGGCGAGACCCACCTCGTTGGCAAGCGATTGTGCAACTTTGGCAAGTGGAACGTGACCATCGAGAAGATTGCGGTGGAGAATCCCGAAGCTGACGTCTTCATCGTCTCAACGGCGCGTCAGGGGTCGAGCATCCTGCTCCCCGAGAGCGTCGCGGCCGATCCGGGCTCGTCCGCCCACGAGCCGTTCGACTCCGGGAAGGGCCTGGTCATCGCGCCGGACAGGCCCGTCCCCGACGTGCTGTACGGCGTCAGGATCGAGACCTGGAAGGAGTTCGTGGGTCAGCAGGTGCTTGTCGTCCGGTACCGGTATCTGGGATGGCCGATGACGCTGAGAGCGCCGCTGGAGTAGAACTACCTCCTGCGGCGGCTTCTGTGGCCTGCCTTCGGCGGGCGCCCGCTCCAGCTGCCAGCGGGTCGCCCTGGGCCCCCAGCAGTCGTCGGCCAGCGACTGCGTTGCAGCATCACTCCAGCACCAGGTCCCAACGGGGCGTGAGCGGCTGCGAGAGGTCCGTGCCCGCGACGACGAGCGGCTCCTCCCGGCCCTCCACGCGGAACTGCACCGTTTCCACCCGGGCGAGGCTCCCCAGGGTGGCGACCACGGCGTGAACAGGCAGCAGGTCTCCGCCAGCGGCCAGCGCGTCGGCCGCCTCTGCCGTAAGCAAGAGCACCATCTCGCCTCCGAGCACCTTGGCGGAGACGGCGATCTCACCATCCGAAAACGCATGCGCGAACACAGGGCGGGCCTCCGCGGAGCGGGGGCCCGCCAGCAGCTGCTGCAGCGCAAACCGCTCGGGCTGTTCCCCCCGCCGCTCCGCCTGCCGCACCTCCCGCACCAGCCCCTCGCGGGTGCGGTGCGGGAAGTAGAGGGTCACCTCCTCCAGGGTCGGGGAGGGCACCGGGCTCACGACCGGCCCGGGCGTCTCCCGCCCGGCGCATCCGGCGGCCAGGGCCGGGAGCGTGAGCAGCGCCAGCAGCAGCAAGGCGGTCAGCGGCAGCCTCCGCAGCACCCGAAGCGGAGACGGTCCCCGCTCCGTCAGGAACGACGACGGTTTTGGCACCGTCAGGGACGACCACAGTTTCGTCAGCGTCACGGGCCGGGACAGGCGCCGCAGCCCCGGCTGCGGTGTCGCCCTAAGGCGTATCACCGGCGGCCTCGGGCCCGTCCGTACCAGCGGCCGTAACTGCACCGGCCTGTCCGGTGCGTGCCGCGGCGCCGGTTCCGGGCCCCTCTGGGATCTCCACGACAACGCGCGTTCCCTCCCCCACCACGCTCTCAACGCGAATGCGCCCGCCGTGGGCCTCGACGATCTCCCTGGCGATGCTGAGCCCGAGGCCCGCTCCGCCCCGCTCCCGGCTCCGCGAGCGCTCCCGGCGGTAGAAGCGGTCGAAGATGCGGCCCAGCTCCTCCGGCGGGATCCCCGGGCCCCGGTCGGCCACAGTGACGGACATCCAGTCGCCCTGCCGCGCCGCGGAGAGGGTCACCGCCTCACCCGCGGGGCTGTGCGCGATCGCGTTGTGGACAAGGTTGTAGAATGCCCGCTCCAGCTTGAGGGGGTCGACCACCGCGGGAAGGGCGGCGGGGGCATCGAGGTGGATGGAGACCGCCCTCGCCTGGGCCAGCGGCGTGAGGCGCGCCCGCACCGAGCCCAGCAGGACGACCAGGTCGCTCTCACCGGGCGCCAGCGGCCGGCCGGCTTCCAGCTCCGAGAGCGTGAGCAGGTCCGCGGCCAGCTCGGCCAGGCGGTCCACCTCGCGCCCGATCTCCCGCAGGAACGCCTCCTGCTCCGGCCCGGGCGGAACGGCTCCGGAGAGGAGCGGCTCCACCAGGGCCTTCAGCCCGGCCAGCGGCGTGCGCAGCTCGTGCGCGGCGTCGGCCACGAACGCCTGCCGGCTGGCCTCCAGCCGGGAGAGGCGGTCGGCCATGCGGTTGAAGGCCTCGGCCAAACGGCCCAGCTCGTCCTGAGAGTCCACCGCCACCCGGCTGGTGAGATCACCCGCTTCCACCGCCCGGATGGCCGCGGTGAGCGCGGCCACCGGCCGGGTCAGCGACCTGGCCAACCACCACCCGGCGCCCGCCGCGACCAGCAGCGCCGCCAGGCTGACGGTGAGCAGCACTCGGCGGACGGGCGCCAGTTCGGCGAGTAGGGGCTCCACGCTGGTGGCCACCAGCACGGCCCCGAGCGCGCGCCCCCGGTCGTCGGGGATGGGGGCCGCCGCGTAGAGGGTGCGGCCCGCTCCGTCCACGCGCTCAAGGCGGGTGGCGTACGCCCCCTCCAGCGCCGCGCCCACCTCGGGGCGGGCCGCCAGGCTGGTGTTCAGCAGCGAGGGGTCGTAGAACGAGTCGCGCAGCACCACCCCCCGGGCGTCCAGGATGATCACCCGGGTGCCGGCGAGCCGGCCCATGTCCTGGGCGATGTACTCGAGGTAGTCGTGCCCCTTCAGCATGTACTGCCGGCTGGCCCCGGCGACGACGGTGGCCTGCTCGGACAGGGCGGCCCTGCGTTCCGACAGGGCCGTCCGCTCCAGGTACGTGAGCGAGAGCACGTCAACGGTGGCCAGCACCAGCAGCGTGACCAGCAGGTAGGAGAGCAGGAGCCGCAGGCTGAGGCTACGACCCAAGGCCGCCCCTCCCCTCCGGCGGATCTGCCAGGTAGTACCCCTTCCCCCAGCGTGTGAGGATCAGCGCCGGGCGGCCGGGGTCCTCCTCCAGCTTCTCCCGCAGGCGGCGGATGTGCACGTCCACCGTGCGGTCGTCGCCGGGGAAGTCGTAGCCCCACACCCGCTGAAGCAGCTCGTCCCGGCCGAAGACCCGGTTCGGGTGCTGCGCGAGGAAGGCCAGGAGGTCGTACTCCTTGGGCGCCAGAGGAACCGGCCTGCCGCCGCGGGTGACGGCCTGCCGGGCCAGATCCACCTCCACCGCCCCGAAACGGAGGCGCTCCGGCGCGGCGGGTACGGCAGCGCTGCGGCGCAGGACCGCCTTCATCCGGGCCAGCAGCTCCCGCACGTTGAAGGGTTTCGTGATGTAGTCGTCGGCCCCGATCTCCAGGCCGACGATCTTGTCGACGTCCTCACCCCGGGCGGTCAGCATGATCACCGGGGTGCCGCTGTGCTCCCGGATGCGCCGGCAGAGCTCCAGCCCGTCCACGCCGGGCAGCATGATGTCCAGGAGCACCAGGTCGGGAGCCTGCTCCCGGAAGGCGGCCCAGGCCGACTCGCCGTCGTGGGCGGCGCTGACGTCGTAGCCGGCCTGCCGCAGGCTCGCGGTGAGGCCCATGACGAACGGTTGCTCATCGTCCACCAGCAGCACCCGCACCGGCATGGCGCCGCACCTCCTTACTGCACGTAGAACGCGTACCCCCGCGGGATCTTCCGGGTTGCGCCGAGGCGCGCCGTCGCCAGGTCGAGCACCCGGTGGTCCAGGTGCCAGACGTTGCCTGCTCCCGTGTCCTCCCCGATGTAGGCGTAGCGCCCGTCGGGCGAGAAGCCCAGCAGCGTCGCGTCGTTGCCCGGCAGCAGGTGGGCCTTCTCCTTCAGCGTCGCCGCATCCACCAGGTAGATGCCGTGCCCCTCCTGCGTGCAGCTGCCCTCGCACACGAAGCTCCGGCCCCAGAGGATGAGGGTCCGGCCGTCGGGCGCGAGGGCGACCTCCCCGACGGGCAGGTCCAGCCGACGTACCACGCGCAGGCCGGCGGTGTCGATGACCGTCAGGCCCAGCGGCGAGCTGCGCCAGACGGCGGGACTGTGGAAGGGTCCCTCCACCTCGTCACGGAAGGCGGCCACGTAGAGCCGGTCGCCCCCGGGGCTGAGGGCGGCTGAGACCCAGGTGCCGGGCAGCGCCTTGGCGGCGGCGATGCGCACGAGGCCCAGCCGCTCCAGCCAGGATGCAGTCCGCAGCTCGGCCTGGCGCGCCAGACGGCCTCCGGCCAGGTCCACCACCGTCACCCGGTCGGGGCTACCGTCCACCACGTAGAGCAGGCTCCGCTCCACGTCCCAGGCCAGGCCCGGCCGGTCGTACCGGTACTCGCCCGCCGCGCTCGTCCGCTGCCCCGAGACCACGCCCGGCAGTGGGATCTCCGCCTCCACCTCTCCATCGGTCAGGCGGATGAGCAGCACCCGGGCATCGCCCTCGGCCATGTTCTCGTCCGTGACCGCCTGTCCGAATATGGCCACCCGCCCGTCGGCCAGCGGCTGAACCTCGAGGGGCATGAAGGTCTCCGGCAGCTTGCTGATCACGCCCATCGTGCCGTCCGTCCGGCCGAACCGGTGCAGCACATAGGGCCGCCACACGCCCTGGTCCGCCGAGGCGACCTCGATCCAGTAGAGCGTGGACCCGTCCGTGCTGAAGAAGAGGTGACCCGCCCAGTCGTTCGCGAGCGAGAGCGGGATCGTCTCGACTACCCAGTTTTCCACGTCGACGAAGTGGAGCGCGTCACCTTGCTCACCGCTGGACCTGCGGAAGAACGCGAGCGTCCGGCCGTCCGGGGTGAACGCATGCTCGGAGCCGTTGTAGAAGGGGATCGGGCTGAACCCGGGCAGGTCGGCCAGCGTCACCGGGTCGACGGGCCTGAGCGACATCCGAAAGCCGTCGGGCAAGGCCAACAGCAGCCGGGCGGGGCCGGGGGGGGCCGGGTCGGGGCTCACGCCGGCGGCACAGCCGGCCAAGAGCAGGGCCAGCAGGGCGGCCGTGGCGCGTCGCAGCATATGCATCACCCTCCTCCCCTTCATTATGACGAGCCCCGGTTACGTGGGCTTTATCGCCTTGTTACGAACCGTTAAACGATCGGGTTGGTGCAACTGAAAAGGAGGCCCCCTCGCCGGGGGGCCTCCTCTTGCCTCGCCAGGTGCCGAAGCCTGTCTCTGCCGGGCGCGAGCGCCCCGCCTCAGCAGGTGTCGGCCTCGTTCCTGGCCGGGCGCCGCAGACCTACTTCTTCACCAGCTCCAGCGGAACCGGGATGTACGCCTCGACCTGCCCGCCGTTCAGGAGCTTGACGGCGGCCTCCACGCCCAGGCGGCCGATGTCCTTCGGCTTCTGGGCCACGGTGGCGGCCATGCGGCCCTCCTGGACCGCCTTGACGGCGTCGTCGGTGGCATCGAAGCCGACGACCTTGATCTGACCGGCCTTGCCGGCGGCCTCGATGGCCTCGAGGGCGCCGAGGGCCATCTCGTCGTTGTGGGCGAAGACGGCCACGATGTCAGGGTTCGCCTGCAGGATGTTCTCCATGACGGTCAGGCCCTTGGCCCGGTCGAAGTCGGCCGGCTGCCTGGCGACGACCTCGATGCCCGAGACGCCGTCGACGGCCTCGTGGAAGCCCTGACCCCGGTCACGGGCGGCGGAGGCGCCGGGGATGCCCTCCAGCTCGGCCACCTTGCCCTGGCCGCCGATCAGCTCGACGATGAGCTCGCCGGCCATCCTGCCGCCCAGCACGTTGTCGGAGGCCACGTGGGCCGCGACCTCGCCGCCGTTGGCGCCGCGGTCGACGGTGATCACCGGGATGCCCGCCTTGTTGGCCGACTCAACGGCAGTCACGATGGCGTCAGAGTCGGTGGGGTTGATGAGCAGCGCGTCGACCTTCTGGGTGATCAGGTCCTCGATCTGGCTGATCTGCTTGGCCGGGTCGTCCTGCGCGTCCATGACGATCAGCTTCACGCCGGCGGCGTCAGCCGCAGCCAGGGCGCCGTCGCGCAGGTCGACGAAGAACGGGTTGTTCAGGGTGGAGACAGCGAGGCCCAGGGTCTTGACCTGTGTGGTCGGGGCGGGCTCGGAACCGGTACCGGTCGAGGGGCCGGGGCTCGGGGTCTTGCTGGAGCCGCCGGACGAGCAGGCGGCCAGCGCTGCGACGGTGAGCAGTGCAACCAGGAATCGCACGATCCGGTTCATATGACCATCCTCCTGTGCGTCGCTTTATGTGAGGGGCCCGGCCGTTACCTGCGCCGATCCATCAGCACAGCCAGCAGGATGACCGCGCCCTGTGCGACCTGTTGGTAGAACGAGGAGACGCCGAGCAGGTTGAGCCCGTTGTCGAGAATTCCGATGATGAGGGCGCCCACCGCCGTGCCCAGCACGCCGCCCTGGCCGCCGGCGAGGCTGGTGCCGCCCAGCACGACCGCGGCGATGGCGTCGAGCTCGAACGCGGCGCCGGCCGTGGGCTGCGCCGAGTTCAGGCGGCCGGTGAGGATCACGCCTGCGAGGGCGCTCGCCAGCCCGGTGAGCACGTAGGTGAGCGCGGTGACCCGGGCAGCCGGGATGCCGGCGAAGCGGGCCGCCTCCTCATTCGAGCCCACGGCGTAGATGAAGCGGCCGACCGGGGTGTGGGCGAGCATCAGGTAGACGAGGGCGAACACCGCCACCATGATGATGATCGGCGCCGGGACGGGCCCCAGGTACCCGGTGCCCGGCCAGCGGAGGGCGCCCGGCAGCCCGGTGATCGGGCGGCCGCCCGTGTAGACCAGGGTGAGGCCCCGGGCGATGGCCATCGTCGCGAGGGTGGCCACGAAGGGGGCGATCCGGCCGCGGGTGATCACGACGCCGTTGAAGAGGCCCAGCGCCGCGCCCAGGGCGAGGGCGGCCAGCAGGGCCAGCGGCCAGGGGGTGCCCCCGCTGGCCAGGCCGGCCAGCACCGCACTGGAGAGCGCCAGCACGGAGCCGACGGAGAGGTCGATGCCGCCCGTGAGGATCACCAGCGTCATGCCGCAGGCGATGATGGCGTTGATGGAGACCTGCCGGAGCAGGTTGAGAAGGTTGGAGACGGTGAGGAAATCCCTACTGAGCAGCGCGAGGGCAAGCCCCATGATGATCACGGCCAGGCCGGGGCCCATCTGCCGCACGCGGTCCTTGATCTGCACTCTAGCCTGCATGGCGCTTCCTCCCGGTGGCTGCCTGCATGATTCGCTCCTGGTCGAACTCCGCCCGGCCGAACTCGGCGGTGAGGCGCCCCTCGTGCATCACGAGGATGCGGTCGGAGAGGCCCATCACCTCGGGCAGCTCCGAGGAGACCAGGATGATCCCCATCCCCCGCTGTACCAGTTCGCCCATCAGCCGGTAGATCTCGGCCTTGGCGCCCACGTCGATGCCGCGCGTCGGCTCGTCGAGGATCAGGAGCCTGGGCGAGGTGGCCAGCCAGCGCCCGAGGATCACCTTCTGCTGGTTACCGCCGCTCAGGTTCGTCACCGACTGCTCCCGGTGCGGCGTGCGGATGCCGAGCTCCGAAACGTACGCATCCACCAGCTGCCGCTCGGCGCCCGCCTGGATCAGTCCCAGCCGGCAGAGGCTGCGCAGCCGGGCCAGGCTCAGGTTCTCGCGCACCGAACGGCCGGTGAGCAGCCCCTGGCGGCGCCGGTCCTCGGGCACCAGCACCAGCCCCCGGGCGATCGCTGCCGCGGCGTCCCCTGGGGGCAGAGGCCGGCCCTCCAGCAGCACCGCGCCGCCGGCCGGGCGGTCGATGCCGGCGACCGCCCGCATGAGCTCGGTGCGGCCGGCGCCCATCAGGCCCGCCAGGCCCACGATCTCGCCCCGGCGCACGCTGAACGAGACGGCCCCGCCTGCTCCCCGCAGGGTCAGGTCCCGCACCTCGAGCAGCGTCTCGCCCGGCGTAACGGCGACCTTGGGGAAGCGCTCGGTCAGCTGGCGGCCGACCATGTGAGCGATCAGCTCGTCGGGGCTCACCTGGTCGATGGTCCAGGAGCCGACCCGGTGGCCGTCACGCAGCACGGTCACCCGCCGGCAGAGGCTGAAGATCTCCTCCAGCCGGTGGGAGATGTAGACGATGGCCACGCCGGAGGCGGCAAGCGACCGCACGACGGCGAACAGCCGCTCCACCTCGGCCCCGGTGAGGGCCGCGGTAGGCTCGTCCATGATCAGCACCCGGGCGTCGAGCGAGAGGGCCCGCGCGATCTCGACCATCTGCCGGGCGCCCACGCCCAGGCCGCCGAGGGCGGCGCGCGGGTCGATCTCCGCGCCCAGCCGCTCCAAGGCCGCAGCGGCGCCCCGGTACATGGCCCGCCAGTCCACCCGGCGGAGGGGGCCGGTCACGGGCGGGCGGCCCAGGAAGATGTTCTCGGCCACCGAGAGGTGCAGCGCCTGGTTCAGCTCCTGGTGGATGAAGGCGATGCCCAGCTTCGTGGCCGCCGCGGGCGACTCGATGCGCACGGGCCGGCCGTCGATCCGGATCTCCCCGGCCTCGGGGTGGTAGAGGCCGCCCAGGATCTTCATCAGGGTCGACTTGCCCGCGCCGTTCTCCCCCAGGAGAGCGTGCACCTCGCCGGCCCGCAGTTCCAGGTCGACGCCCGAGAGCGCCTTCACCCCGGGGAAGCTGCGCACGATCCCCCGCATCTCAACCACGGGAGAGGCCGGCATCAGAACGTCACCCCCGCCCTGAGGATCACGTTGGCATAGGGGCTGCACTCGCCGGTGCGGACGAGGGCCACCGCCCGGCCGGAGATCTGCTTCAGCTCCTCGTGCGAGACCGTCTCCACGGGCACGCCGCCCAGGATCCGGTTCAGCCCCTCGGCCACCTCCGGATTCCTCTCGGCGGTCTCCCGGGCGACGATGGCCGCCTCGGCGTGCAGCTCGGTCAGGACGGTCTCCACCACGTCGAGGAAGGCGGGCATGCCGGGCCGGAGGGCGAGGTCGATCCGCCGCACCCCGTGAGGGCAGGGCAGCCCGTAGTCGCCGATGACAAGGAGGTCGGTGTGGCCCATGCCCGCCACGACCTCGGAAAGGGCCTGATTCAGGAGCGTCGTCTTCTTCATGCCCGCTGCCTCCCTCTCTCCAGAAGGGCCTTCAGCTCGCCCAGCGTGCCCATCGCCGGCTGCGCGCCGGCCCGGGTCACCGCGAGGGCCCCGGCCGCCATGCCCCAGCGCACGGCCTCCTCCAGCGCCATGCCCCGCTGGAGCGCCGCGGCCAGCCCGCCGGCGAAGGCGTCGCCTGCGGCCGTCGTGTCCACTACGGGTACCGCGAAGGCGTCGAACCAGGCGCCGGAACCGTCCCGATAGAGGTAGGCGCCCTCGCCGCCGCACTTGATCAGCACCTGCCTGAACCCCTGGGCCGCCAGGGCCCGGGCGGCCTCCTCGGCCCCGCGCCGCCCCTCCACCGGCACGCCGGTGAGCGTCGCAGCCTCGGTCTCGTTGGGCGTGACCAGCCAGGTGCACTCCCTGAGCCGCCGCGGCAGCGGCTCGGAAGGCGCAGGGGCCGGGTCGAGGATGACCGGCACGCCCGCGGCCGCGGCAATCTCGGCCGCCCGCTCGCAGGACTCCACGGGCACCTCCAGCTGCAGCAGGAGGACGGCGGCCGATGCGATAAGCTGCCGGTGGGCCTCCACCACCTCCGGCGCCACCTCGGCGTTGGCGCCGGGGACGACCACGATGCGGTTCTGCCCCGCCGCGTCGACGGTGATCACGGCCGTGCCGGTGCCCGCCGTCGCCGAGTGGGAGACCGCCTCCGTCACGACGCCGTCGGCCCGAAGGCTCTCCAGCAGCCGGTCGCCGAAGGCGTCCTGCCCCACCCGGCCGACCATCGCAACCGGTGCGCTGAGGCGCGCGGCGGCCACGGCCTGGTTGCCGCCCTTCCCGCCCGGGAACTGGTCGAGGCGGGGGGCGAAGACGGTCTCGCCGGCCGCCGGTGCGCGCTCCGGAGTCACCACCAGGTCCAGGTTCAAGCTCCCAACCACCACGACTGGCCTATGCAAGCGGCTCCCTCCTCCGGGTTGTCCCCCGCACGATGAGCTCAGGCTGGAACACGTGGCGCCGCCCGGGACCGGACACCTTCCCGGTGATCCGCTCCAGCAGCATCGCCATCGCCAGGCGGCCCATCTCCCGGGCCGGCTGGCGGACCGTGGTGAGGCCGGGCCGCACCACGGCGGACATCTGGATGTCGTCGAAGCCGACGACGGAGAGGTCGTCGGGGACGGAGAGCCCCGCCTCCTCCGCCGCCCGGATGACGCCGAGGGCGATCAGGTCGTTGCCGGCGAAGATCGCCGTCGGCCGGGGGTAGCGCCCCAGCAGAACCTGCCCGACCCGGTAGCCGGACTCGTAGGTGAAGTCGCCCCACACCACGGCCGCGGGGTCGTAGGCGATGCCCGCCTCCTCCAGCGCCTCCCGGTAGCCCTCGTGCCGGTCCTGCCCGGTGCGGGTGGACTGGTGGCCGGCAGCGTGGGCGATGCGCCGGTGGCCCAGCTCGATCAGGTGGCGGCAGGCGGCGAGAGCCCCCCAGCGGTTGTCCACCAGCACGGTGTCCACGTCGGCGTGCCCCAGCTGCCGGTCCATGACCACCATGGGGACGCCGTCGGCCAGCAGCCGGTCCACCAACTCCCGCCGCTCGGTCGTGCCCACGAAGATGATCCCGTCCACCCGGCGCTCGCGCAGCTTCTGCACGTCGTGCGCCTCGAGGGCGGGGTCATTGTCGGTGTTGCAGAGGAAGACGGTGTAGCCCGCCTCGCTGGCGGCGTCCTCCACCCCCCGCGTGATGAGCGGGAAGAACGGGTTCGTGATGTCCGGGATGACGAGGCCCACGGTGTCGCTCAGGTGGCGGACCAGCCCCCGGGCGAGCTGGCTGGGCACGTAGCCCAGCGCGGCGGCAGCCTCGAGCACCCGCTCGCGGGTCTCAGCCTTCACGTAGCCGGTTCCGTTCAGCACCCGCGAGACCGTGGCCACGCCCACGCCGGCCCGCTGTGCCACATCCCGAATGGTTACAGCCATGACACGTCTCCTTCAGGAAACGTTTCCACAATAGAGTATGAATATGTTACAAAGTCTCGAGATATGTGGTGTGGAACCGTTTCCACATTGGTGTTTCTCCACGACACACAAAACTCCTGCCAGGTCGGCAGGAGTTTCTCGCATCCATACTTTGGCACCACCACGGCCTAGACCATCTTGCTCGCCACCCGACGGACGCAGGGGGCCGGAGGTCCCTGTCCCCCCCTCTCCGCCCGGCTCTCCTTCCCGGAGACTCGTGCCACGCGTATGCGGGCGGGGACCGCTCGTCCCCGCCCGCTCCATGTACGGTCTCGGTTGTTCTCTAGTCGTCCCCCGCCGCGCTCAGCACGCGGGTGCGGGCGGCGATCAGCTCGTTCCACTCCGCCTCCGAGAGCGGCCGGTCGAAGGAGCGCAGCTGCGCCAGGCGGAAGCCCAGCTCCTCGGCCCACTGGCGGAGCTGCCGGATCGTCGGCAGGTTCAGGTCGGTGCCCAGCGACGTGTCCTCGTAGTGGTGCATCAGGCCCAGCATCATCGTCTCGGCCATGCAGGCGTAGGCGAGCCCCTGCTCGAAGCCGAAGTGCCAGCCCAGGTCAGGGCGGCCGGGCACCTCCACCACACCGCCGTCGATCACCAGCACGTCAGGGCGGGCCTCCTTCACGGCCCGCGACACATTGGGCGGGCGGGAGATGTCGCAGACGGCGGCCCCGAACTTGAGGTTCGCAGGCGTCACGATCTCCTCGGCGGTGGAGGTGGCGGTGACCACCAGGTCGGCCAGGGGCAGATCGGCGTCGATCTCGGTGGAGATCCGGAGCGCCCCCGCCTCCTCCAGGCGGAGAGCCAGCGCCTGCCAGGCCTCCGGCCCCGCCTCCGCATCCGGCAGCGGGCCCAGCTCCAGCAGCCGGTCGCCGATGGTGCCCGGGGCGAACCGGCGGCCTTCCCGCGCGAGGTCGGCCAGGTGGGCGACGGCGTCGCCCGCGACCTTGAGGAGCCGCTTCCGGCTGGCCTCCGGCCGGGCGGGGTTGCCGATGAGCACAACGCAGCCGACTTCCTCGGCGAGCAGGATCGCGGTGGCCCGGCCGATGGCGCCGGTTGCGCCGACCACGGCGATGGTCGCCTCGGGCAGCCGGGTCCCCAGTCGCTGCACCGCCAGGTAGATCGACTCGACGGCCGAGACCACGGTGTAGGAGTTGCCGGTGGTGAGAGCCACCCCCGGGTTCTTCAGGTGCAGCCCGCCGCGGGTGACGACCGATGTGTAGGCGCCGAGGCCCACCAGCCGGGCGCCGCGCGCCTTGGCGATCTCCACCGCGGCCCGCACCTCGGCGATGGCCTGGGCGTGGGGCATGTTCATCAGCTGGTCGGCGGTCCGCGGCACGACGATGAAGTCGACGAAGACCCTGCGGCCGTTCGCGGCGGTGATGTGGGCGGAGCCGGCCACGAAGGGCTCCAGCAGGTCGTTGAAGCGATCGGCCAGCTCGGCGATCTCCTCCGTGCTGAGCACCTTGAACGACTCGTCCATCTCGGGGTAGTTGCGCAGGTCCACCGGGTGGACGAGGAAGGCGACGCGGCCCTCGTCGGGGTCGCCGCTGGGCTCGGGCAGCGGCGCCGGAGCGGGGGCCGGCAGCGCCTGCGGCCGGGACTCGATCCCCAGCAGGTGGGAGACGAGCTCGGCGGTGTTCCCCTGGGCCAGCGGGATCAGCATGCGCTCGATGGCGTCGATGGCCTCCTGGCACTGCTCCCGGGTGGCGATGAGCGGCGGCTCGATGCGGATGACAGCGGAGCCGTTGAGCGTGGGGGCCACCCGGAGCCCGCAGACGTTCAGTAAGTACGAGGAGAGCACCGGCGACAGGTTCTCCTGCTCGGCCAGCACGCCGAGGAGGCAGGTGCGGCCGTAGGTGGTCCGGTCGACGCCGATCTCGATGCCCAGCATGAACCCCCGGCCCCGCACCCGCCGGAGCACGTGGGGGTACTTCTCCTGCAGCCGCTCGAGGCCGGCCTTCAGGAAGGCGCCGTTCTCCGCCACCTGGCGGACCAGCGCCCGGTCGTCGCGGGTGAGGAGCTCCAGCGAGCGGAGGCCCACCCGGGCCCCGAGGGTGTTGCCGGCAAACGTGGAGGAGTGCTTCATGGCGAATTCCTCGGTGTAGACCTCCTCCGTGCAGAGCATCGCCCCGATGGGGAAGAGGCCGCCGCCGAGGGCCTTGGCCAGGACCATCACGTCGGGCGTCACCCCCTCGGCCTCACAGGCGAAGAGGGAACCGGTCCGGCCCAGGCCGGTCTGGATCTCATCCAGCACGAAGAGGACGCCGTGCCGCCGGCAGAGCTCCTGCGCGGCCCGCAGGTAGCCGGGCGGCGGCACCACGATGCCGCCCTCGCCCTGGATCGGCTCGACGAAGAAGGCGGCGAACTCCGGGCCCCGCTCGCTGAGCAGCCGCTCCAGGGCCTCCAGGTCGCCGTAGGGCACCTTGGCGAAGCCCGGCACCGGGGCGCCGAAGGCCTTCTGGTACGACGTGCGGTTGGTGGCCGAGAGCGCGCCCAGCGTCTTGCCGTGGAAGGAGTTCTCGCATGCGATGATGCCCATGCGCCCCGTGGCGGCGCGCACGGCCTTGATGGCCGCCTCCACCGCCTCGGCCCCGGAGTTGGCGAAGGTGACGTAGCGCAGCCCGGCGGGCGCGATGGACACCAGCCGCTCTGCGAGTTCGCCCGCCGCCTGCAGGGCGGAGGGCTGGACGAAGGAGGGTTCCAGGCTCGCCTCCACCGCGCGGAGGGCCGCCCAGATCTCGGGAGGGTTGAAACCGAAGGGGAGGGCGCCGTATGCGGCCACGAAGTCCAGGTACCTGCGCCCGTCGGCGTCGTAGAGGTAGCAGCCTTCACCCCGGACGAATCGCTTGTCCATGTTGATGGCTTCAAGCAGCCGTCCCAGGTGAGGATTTACGTGTTCGGTGAACAGGTGCACGGAGACCCTCCTAGTTCGCGCGTGTTGTCAATCGCTGGTTGCAGTGCCGTGCCCGGCGGTCGACGTCAGTCGCTGGCGGCGCTGCCGCTCCGGGCTGCCGCGAAGTGCTCGACACGGGGCGCAAAGCCGATGCGGTCCAGCCAGTGCTCGTAGTCGGCGGGGCTCATCTCCTCGGGCTTCCGCCCCGCGGCGGCCACGATCAGCCCCTCCATGAGGTTGGTGCCGAAGGAGCGGCCGCCCAGGTTCGGGGTGGTGGTCACCAGCGTGGCCACGCCGGCCTGCCTCATCCACTCGATGTCCGCCGGGGTGACCGTGTTGGTCAGGATGGTCTTCCCCGGCAGCCGGTCCGGGGCGTGGCGCCGGATGTAGAGCCAGTCGCCGGCGATCACGTCCGCCCACTGGTAGTACTCGGTGAACTTCGGCTCGCGGCTCTCCTGCTTCGCCCCCGTCGGGTAGAGCCAGGTGAAGGGCAGCTGGGTGATGATGGGCAGGAGCAGCCGGGCCAGGATGTGGATGGTGCGGAACCGGCGGATGGGAATCGGGATCCCGAGCGCGAACATCAGGTCGCCGAAGACGATGTCTGCGCCGACGCTGTCCAGGGCCTCCGCCATGCCGAACCGGTCCACGGCGGCGGTCATGAGCACCCGCTTGCCCCTGAGGGGCATCAGGTTCTCGTTGACCCAGTGCACCGTGCGGCGCTCCAAAGTGTTCTTGAGGCCGGAGCCATCCACGATGGGCGAACGGGTGGCCGCAGCCGCGATGCGACGGGCATCCCGGAAGGCGTAGCGCCGGCCGCTGGCGTGCACGTAAAGGTCGATGCCGCCCATGCCGAAGGCGTCCACCTTGCCGTCCAGCTCTTTGATGAGGGCGATTGCCTTCTCGATCGAACCGTTGGTTCCGATGCGCTCCACCGTCACCTCCTCGCCGAGGATGGTGACGGTTGCCGTGGAGTTCCGCTTGGACGACCCCAGGCTGACACTCACAATGCGCTTCACGGAAGTTGCCTCCTCACGCTCAGCCCTGCAGGCTGCGGATCAGGCTGCGAACCCGGTCGGGATCGACGTAGACGTCCTCTGACATGGGTGACCGCCCGATCTCGATGCCGATCACATGGGGACCAACCAGCGCCTCCACCATCTTCAGCCGCTGGTCAGAGCCGATGAAGATGACGGCGTCGCACTCCCGCGCCCTGGCGATCAGGCGCATGACCTGGTTGAGCACCTCGATGCCGTTCTGGCTCCGGGCGAAGTCCAGACGCTCCTGGTCCGACATCAGAAGGATGAAATCGACCCCTTCCGCCTGCGCCATCTGCGTCAGCTCGGGGCCGTTCTTCACCGGAAAGCCGACCAGGGCGATCTTCTTGCCCTTGCGCATCTCGCCCACCGACTCCAGCCTGGAGATCAGGGTGCGGTCGACGTCAAGGATCTCGGCCACCTCCTGCTGCGAGTGGCCCTGCGCCCGAAGCTCGAGCATGCGGTCCACCATCCGGTAGATGCGCTCGGGGTTGATTACCTTGTCGCCGATGCGGACGAGCTGCACGCGCCGATCACCCCCGTTTGTGCACAAGATTGTGCTACGGACCTATTGTACAGTTTTGTGCACAGCCCGGCAAGACATACCATCCTCCGAATAGCGGGAAGGGATGTAAGGGAAGGTTAGCGAATAAGCAGAATGGCGCCAATCAATTTGCACCCGGCCGATCGTTCGGCCGGAGACGAAAGGACGGATCTGCAATGGTCGGTGTGATGTGGCCGAAGTGGGTGGCCTGGCTGCTCGCCATCGCCATCCTGCTCAATCTGTTGATCAGCCTGGTCGTCTGGGCTCGGGTGAACAGCCTGTCCGGCCTGCTCGGCGGCAAGTCGGCGTACCGCAACCGCGCGGAGCTGGAGGAGGCTTTCCGCTCCGGTGCGGTGAGCCGGGAAGAGTACGAGCGTCTGAAGGCGCGGCTCTCGTAGGTCTGATGCTGATAGACCCCTCTTCCGCCCGCCGGCGGGGGAGGGGTCTTACTCGTCATGGGGTGAGTCCGTCAACGCCCTGACGGCTTGGCGGTCCGCGGGCACTGGTCCGTTCCCGCCGCCCCGTGTTCGAAGAGCGACGAGCCGGTGGCGCGGACCCGTGAGCCACGCCCGATTCGGGGGTGGCTCCGCCAGGCCGAGCATGATCGGCCTTTAGCAACCCTTAATCAGCGGCTAACCAAACCAACACGAGTTCACAACAGTCGGCTGGTAGCATTCAAGCAGAGCCATACGGCTACGCGCTGGCAGCACACAGAAAAGGGGATTGTCCATGAAGCGAACGCTGATCATGACGGGGGCAGCTCTGGCCCTCCTCGCCGTGGTGACGGCCTGCGGCGGCCGGCAACAGTCGCTGGATGGCGGCGTCGCGCCGGACGGCGGGGGCGCCCGGCAGCAGCAGACGGACAACGCCACGCCAGGGGCTGGCGGCACCCAGCAGAAGCTCTCGGGCACGATCACCATCGACGGCTCCTCCACCGTGGGTCCCATCTCCATCGCCGTGGCCGAGGAGTTCCGCAAGCTGCACCCCGACGTGGAGGTGCCGGTGGGCATCTCCGGCTCCTCGGCCGGACTGGCCAGGTTCGTGAAGGGCGAGATCGACATCGCCGACTCATCCCGGCCCATCAAGGAATCCGAGATCGCCGAGGCCCGGCAGAACGGCGTGGAGCCCGTCGAGTTGCCGGTGGCCTACGACGGCCTTTCGGTGGTGGTGAGCAGCGAGAACGAGTTCCTCACCTGCATCTCCATCGACCAGCTGAACAAGATCTGGGCGCCGGACTCCACCGTGACCCGCTGGAGCGAGGTCGACCCCGCCTGGCCGGACGAGGAGATCAGGCTGTACGGCCCGGGCACCGCCTCCGGCACCTTCGAATACTTCACGGAGGTGGTGAACGGCAAGGCAAGGGCCTCCCGCGCAGACTACACCGCCTCCGAGGATGACAACATCCTGGTGCAGGGCGTGGCGGGCAACCGGAACTCCCTCGGCTACTTCGGGTACGCCTACTACGTGGAGAACCGGGACCGGCTGAAGGTACTGGCCGTCGACGCCGGTGAGGGCTGCGTGGCCCCCAGCGACGAGACCATCGCCGACGGCACCTACCCCCTCGCCCGGGAGATCTTCATCTACCCCTCCCGGCAGGCGCTGGCCCGGCCCGAGGTAAAGGCCTTCCTCACCTTCTACCTGGAGAACGCCGCTGAGCTGGCCCGGCAGGTGGGCTACACGCCGCTTCCGGCCGCGCGGTACCAGGAGGGTCTGGCAAAGCTGAGGTGAGCCGGCGTCGGAAACCGAGTCGGTCCCCTCGTCCCGTCTGCGGCTCACACCATCCGGGGGGTGACGCGATGTCTGCAACGGCTGCAGGAAGCCGCCCGGCGGCGGAGGGTCATCTCACCGCGGACCGTCGCCGGACTCCCACGGCGGTGCGGGAACGGCTGCTGGCCGCCCTCCTGCTGCCCGCCGGGCTGGTTTCGCTCATCACGACGGTGGGAATCGTCGTCTCCCTCGTCACCGAGACCAGCCGCTTCTTCGCCCTCGTCTCCATCCGGGAGTTCCTGACCGGTACCCGCTGGACTCCCACCTTTGAGCCGGCCCGCTTCGGCATCCTGCCGCTGCTCTCAGGCACCTTCCTGATCACGGCCGGGTCGGCGCTGGTGGCGGTGCCCATGGGCCTGGCCTGCGCGCTCTACCTGAGCGAGTACGCCCCCGACCGCGTGCGCCGGGTACTCAAGCCCGTGCTGGAGCTCCTGGCCGGCGTGCCCACGGTGGTCTACGGCTTCTTCGCCCTCACCGCCGTGACGCCGCTGCTGAGGCGTGCGATCCCCGACCTCGACGTGTTCAACGCCCTCTCGGCCATCATCGCGGTGGGCATCATGATCCTGCCCATGGTCGCCTCCATGGCCGAGGACGCCATGCTCGCCGTACCCCGCTCGCTGCGGGAGGCGGCCTTCGCGCTGGGCGCCACCCGGCTGGAGGTCGCGCTGCGCGTCGTGCTGCCCGCCTCCGTGTCGGGCGTGGTCTCGGCCGTGATCCTGGCCGTCTCACGGGCGGCCGGAGAGACCATGATCGTCGCCATGGCCGCCGGCGCCACGCCGAAGCTGACCCTCAACCCGCTGGAGTCCATCCAGACCATGACCGGCTTCATCGCCCAGGTCGCCCAGGGCGACCTGGAGGTGGATTCGGCCGCGTACACGTCCATGTACGCCGTCGGCATGGCGCTGTTCCTCATCACCCTGGCGATGAACCTGCTGGCCGGAGCCGTCCGCCGCCGGTACCGGGAGCGTGAGCAGCCATGAACACCACTCGCGTTGCCCGGCGCGTCCGATACTCTTCGGCCCCCGGCGCCGCCCGCCGCCGGCGGAGGCGCTGGCTGGACGCCGCCGCACACGCCCTCTTCCTCCTCGCGGCCGCGGCAGCCGCCGCCGTCCTGGCCCTCCTGCTCCGGGACCTGCTCCAGACCGGCCTGCCGCGCCTCAGCTGGGCCTTCCTCAGCAGCTACGGGTCCCGCTTCGCCGACCGGGCGGGAATCCTGGCGCCACTGGTGGGCTCGGTCTACGTGGTCCTCCTTGCCGCGGCCTTCGCCCTGCCAGTCGGCGTGGCCACCGCGATCTTCCTGGAGTTCTACGCCGGGGATCCGGCGAGCCCGACCTGGCTCCGGCAGCTCAACCGCATCCTGCAGCTGAGCATCGCCAACCTCGCCGGCGTCCCGTCCATCGTCTACGGGCTCTTCGGACTGGCCTTCTTCGTGCGCGGGCTGGCCCTGGGCCGCTCGGTTCTGGCCGCCGCCCTCACCCTGGCCCTGCTGGTGCTGCCAGTGGTGATCGTGAGCGCCCGGGAGGCGCTGCGGGCCGTGCCGCCCTCGCTGGCGCACGCGGCCTACGCGCTGGGCGCCAGCCGCGGCCAGGCCGTGTTCACCGTCGTCCTCCCCGCCGCCCTGGGCGGCATCATGACCGGCTCCATCCTCTCCCTCTCGCGGGCCCTGGGTGAGTCTGCCCCGCTCATCGCCGTGGGCGCCTGGGTCTACGTCGCCCGCCTGCCCGTCAGCCCCCTGGACAGCTTCACGGTGCTGCCCGTGCAGATCTACCACTGGGCCTCCATGCCGCAGCGGGCCTTCCAGGAGGCCGCCGCGGCAGGCATCCTCGTGCTGCTGCTGGTGCTGCTGGGGATGAACGGCGCCGCGATCTGGCTTCGCAACAAGTTCCAGAGGAAAGCGGAGTGGTAACGATGGCCGTGCTGCTCTCCGAAGGCTTCGCCGTGCGGAACCTCGATCTCCACTACGGCACGCAGCAGGTTCTGCACCAGGTTTCACTGCAGATTCCCGACCGGGCGGTAACGGCGGTCATCGGCCCCTCCGGTTGCGGCAAGTCGAGCCTCCTGCGCTGCCTGAACCGGATGAACGACCTGGTGCCCGGCGCCCGCGTGGCCGGGGAGGTCCGATACCGCGGCGAGGACCTGTACGGCGTGGGCGCCGACCCGATGGCCGTCCGCCACCGCATCGGCATGATCTTCCAGAAGCCGAATCCCTTCCCCAAGTCCGTCTACGACAACGTCGCGTTCGGCCCCCGCGTCAACGGGTACGAGGGGGATCTCGACGAGATCGTGGAGACCGCCCTCCGGCGGGCGGCCCTGTGGGACGAGGTGAAGGACCGGCTGCGGAAGCCGGCCCCCGCCCTCTCCGGGGGCCAGCAGCAGCGGCTCTGCATCGCCCGGGCACTGGCAGTGAACCCCGAGGTGTTGTTGATGGACGAGCCGACCTCTGCCCTGGACCCCATCGCTACGGGCAAGATCGAGGAGCTGATGACCGACCTGAAGCGGACGGTCACCATCGTGCTGGTGACCCACAGTCTTCGGCAGGCCGCCCGCGTGGCCGACCGGACCGCCTTCATGCTCGACGGCCGCCTGGTGGAAATGGATCGGACGGAGCGAATTTTCTCCGCCCCGTCCGACAGGCGCACGGAAGAGTATATCACCGGGCGATTCGGGTAGCAGGCCGGCGGCTCGCCCGCTCGGCGACCGGGTCCACCGGCCGGCCGAGAACGGTGACCGCATCGGCCCGGGCAGTGCTGTTCGCCGCCGGGAAGCTGCCGTCCGGGCCGCCCGTGATCAGGGTCACGGATTACCGCCTGGTCGGGCAGAGAAGCTACTCGCCCGTGTAGTAGAACGCGTCGTCGGGCAGCCCGCCGCCGATGATCTCGGGCGAGAGCTCGGCGAGCTTGGTGAAGAAAAACTCGATCTCCTCCCGGGCCTCGGCCGCCGGCACGAAGTCAAACGGGGTGCGGCCGAGGGAGCTCTCGATCACCTGGGCCTTGAGGCCGTTCAGGTACGGCTCGCCGATCGCGGCGGCCTCGGCGGGGTTGGCCTTGATCCACTGCACCGACTCCCTGAGGCCCTCCTGGATGGCGGCGATCACCTCGGGATGCTCATCGATCAGCTCGGTCACGGCGATGGTGCCGATCTGCGGGATCACCGGCTCGCGGCCCGTCACCCGGCCCCACTCCTGCCGGAGCTCGAACAGTTCCCGCACCGGCACGCCGTTCTGCTTGCCCTGGATGATGGCCGCGCTGGCCACGGGCTCGGGCAGCACCGCCGCGTCGGCCTTGCCGGCCATCAGCATCTGCAGCGCCTCGGGGGCCGCTGAGACGTAGGCGAGGCTCATGTCATCCTCGGTGAGGCCGGCCTCCCGTGCGACGATCTGGAAGATCAGGTCCGGCGAGTCGCCCTTGAAGGGGATGTAGACCGTCTTCCCGCGCAAGTCTTCCCAGCCGTTGATGTCAGGGTCGGCGGTCAGCACCGAGAGGTGCCCCCACACGGTCACGTTGAGCAGCTTCACCGGCAGGCCCTTCTGGTACAGGTTGGCGGCGACGTAGGTGGGCACCGCGGCCACCTGCACCTGGCCCTTCACCATGTCGGCCCGCAGCTGGTCCAGCGTGGCGAAGGCCTGGAAGCTGACCTCCGAGACCTGGCTGGTCAGCCGCTCCTGCGCGGCCAGGTGGGCCAGCAAGATCGACGGGGGCGCGGCGGGCGCCTGCATCTGGAGCGACGCCAGGGGCTCGACCGCCTCAGACAGCTCGTCGGCCGGCTCCGAGGCGCCAGGCTGCTGGCCGCCGGAGTCCGGGTTGCCTGGCTCCTGGGTGCCCTGTTGGGCGGTTGGGGCGGTGGACGGCCCGGGCTGCGCGGGCGCCGACGGGCGGGCGCAGCCGAAGAGGAGGCCGGCGGCGAGCAGGCAGGCGATCAGCCTGGGAATGGCAGACACACGGCGACGCATGGGGATCCCTCCTAGTCGGGGTAAGCTGCGGAGACTTGCGGCCAGATGGCGGCAACGGTCCGGTGGACGTAAGCATCGGCGTCGGTGCCGGGCGTGCGGCCCAGCGCCACCCGGGCGATCACGCGGCCCGGCGCCGGCGAGAGGGCGATCAGCTCATCGCCCATGCGCACGGCCTCGGTGAGGTCGTGGGTGACGAAGAGGGCGGCCAGGCGGCGCTCAGCCAGCAGGTCCAGCAGCAGCCGCTGCATGCCGGCCCGCAGGCCCGGGTCCAGCGCGCCGAAGGGCTCGTCCAGCAGCAGCAGGTCAGGCTCGGTGGCCAGCGCCCGCCCCAGCGCGACCCGCTGGCGCATGCCGCCGCTCAGCTCGTGGGGAAACATGTCGGCCGCGCCGGTGAGGCCCAGCCGCTCGATGAGCGCCTCCGCCGCACGGCGCTGCGCCGCCGGCGGCGCGCCCTGGGCCTTCAGGCCGAAGGCGATATTCTGCCACGCCGTCCGCCACGGCAGGAGGCGCGGCTCCTGGAAGACGTAGGCCGGTCGGCGGAAGCGGTTCTCCACCCGCCCCCGCGTCGGTGCGATCAGCCCGGCCGCGATCTGGAGCAGGGTGGTCTTGCCGCAGCCGGACTGCCCCACGATGGCGATGATCCGCCCCGGCTCCAGGAGGAGGTCTACGCCGTCCAGGGCGCGCACGCTGCCGTAATCGTGGCCGACCCCGGTCATGGTCAGCATCAGCCCCCACCCCCTTCCTGGCTCCGGCGCCAGGGCTCCAGGCGCCGCTTCAGCGGCCGGAGCAGCAGGTTCTCCATGGCCAGCAGCAGGAGCACCACCACCGCGATCCAGGCGAACATCCCGGCGACGTTCAGGTTGACCCGTGCCGCGCCCAGCCCTGCGCCCATCCCACTCTTGCTGCCGGCCATCAGCTCGGCCAGCAGGGCGACCTTCCAGGCGAGGCCGAGGCCGGAGATCAGCGCCGGAAAGAGGTAGGAGAGCAGGTGGGGCAGGTAGATCTCGGTGACCAGCAGGCGCCGGGGGGCGCGGAAGACCGCGGCCATCTCGATCAGGCTGCGGTCGACGGCCCGGGTCCCCTCCAGCGCCGCGGCGAAGATGATCGGCAGCACGGCGACGGCGATGGTGAAGACCGGCGCCGAGCGGTTGGCGTCGAACCAGAGCAGCGCGACGATGATGAGCGCCACCGGGGGCACACCCTGGACCGCCGTGACCACTGGCGCCAGTGCCTGCCGCAGCCTCGGCAGCAGCCCCGCGAGGAGCCCGGCGGTCCCGCCCAGCAGGACGGCGATGCCGAAGCCGGCCAGCGTGCGGCCGGTGGTGATCGCCACCGCCCTGAAGAGCGCTCCCTCCCGGGCCAGGCGCACGAGCTCGCCGGCGACCGCAAGCGGGGTCGGCACCGCCCACAGCGGGTACTGCAGGGCAACCGCGTGCCAGAGCGCCAGGCTGAGCCCCAGCCCGAGCAGGCCCAGGGCGGGGCCTTCCATCCTCCTCACCCCGCGGTCACCTCCCCGCGACGCAAGTTCCCAGATTCACATGCCCTCATGCAGATTGTAACTCTTCACAGAACCGTTCTCCAGCGCCTTTCCAAAATCGAGCCCTTCGGCCACCGCACGTGGCGCCAACGTCTATCCGTAACTAAGGCGGCCATCCGAGGCCGGCTGGTGCCTCACACCGCCAGCTCCTGCCACCGGCCCCGGATGAACCGCACCCAGAAGAGCGAAAGCCGCACGACCCAGTCCACACCTGCGGCGATCCAGGCGCCAAGCAGCCCCCACCCGAAGAAGTCGATCATGACGAAGGCCAGGCTCAGGCGCACGCCCCAGCTGCCGAGCAGGGTGATCAGCGCCGGCACGCGGGTGTCTCCGGCACCCTGGAGCGCGCCGTTGAGCACCAGCGTGAGCCCCATGGGGATGTCGGCCAGCGCGGCCACGCGCAGCGCGATGATCCCCAGGTCGATCACCGCGGCATCGGTCGTGAAGAAACGCATGTAGAGCCCGGGCGCCAGCATGAAGCTCGCGGCGACGGCCAGCGTGAAGAGCCCGCCCAGCCTGAGGCCCTCGAGGATGGCGAGCCTGGCCCGCTCGGGCTCGCGCGCGCCCAGGGACTGGCCCACCAGTGTGGCGCAGCTCGAGCCCATGCCGAAGGCGACGAGCCAGATCAGGTCCTCGCAGACGTAGGCGATCTGCTGGGTGGCGATCGCCACGGTGCCGAGCCGGTTGATGATGATGGCGTAAACGACCCAGGAGAGCGAGCCCGCCGAGCGCTCCACCGCGGACGGGCCGGCCACCCGCAGGATGCGCCCGGCCAGGCTGGGCACAAACTGCCGGAAGGTCTCCCAGCGCAGCGAGACCGGGTCGCGGCGGAGGGCCAGCACCGCCAGGAGCCCGAGCGCACCGGCCAGGCGGGCGACGGAGGTAGCCCACGCCGCGCCGGCCACACCCAGGGCGGGGAAGCCGAGGTTGCCGAAGATGAGCAGCCAGTCGAGCCCGACGTTCAGCGCATTGACGCCGAGGGAAAGGAGCATGGGAATCCGGGTCTCGCCCACGGCGCGGAGCGCGGCGGACATGGTGATGAACCAGTACTGCCCGATGAGCCCGGGCACCAGGATCTTCAGGTAGAGCACGGCGTGGGGGTGCACGTCGGGCGGCGCACCCATGACGGTGACGATGGCGGACGCACCGAAGTGGAGCGCCACCCCGAGCAGCACGGCGAGGGAGACGCCCAGCCACGACGCGGTGCCCGTGGCGCGGCGGACGTCCCGCTCCTCCCGGGCGCCGGTGAGGCGGGCGATGAGCGCGACGATGCCGGCGCCCAGCGCGCCTGCGAGCCCGAAGGTGAACCAGAGCGGCTGCATGATGACGCCCACGGCGGCCACGGCGTACGCACCGATGCGGCCGACGAAGGCCATGTCGACCATCTGCGTCACCAGGCTGAGCAGCTGCTCCAGTGCCGTCGGCCAGGCCAGGTGGATCAGATCGCGGCGAACCTGCTGGCGCACGTGCGTCCTCTCCCTCTCTCGTCGTCTGCCTCGTCGCGCGGCCGCCCTCCCCGTCGGGCAGGCGCCGCGCATAGAGAATGACCACCGCGCGCACGGTGGTCGTTCATGAACATCCCGCTTCGGAAAGCGCTCCTCTTGCGCTCCGGCGCCGATAACATAACACGCCGCTCCGGGCGTGTCAAGGCGAAGGGCCCCGGGAGCCGCCGCGCGGCGGCCCCGGGGCCTCGCACCTTCAGGGCGTTACGGGTTGTTCCGGACCTGCTCGGCGCTCACCGAGAACGAGACCGAGGTGGCGCTCAGCCCCTGGAACTCGTTGGGCGTGTCGAGCGGCAGGCTCAC